>JBGASH010000081.1:0-12808 GCA_044229775.1 Bacteroidia bacterium | reverse complement strand
ACATTCGCTCAAAAGAAATTCTGAAAAAAGCCTTAATGGATTACGAAGGTACTTTGATAATGGTGAGCCACGACAGGGATTTTATGAAAGATATGTGTACCCGTTTGTTTGAATTTAGAGACGGACATGTGAAAGAACACCTCGGTGGCATTACCGAGTTTATGGAGTTGAGAAAGGTAGAACGCCTGAATGAGCTTGATCTGGAGAAGAAAGAAAAACAAAAAGAACCGGTAGTTGAAAAGAAAAAACCGGAAGCCGATCCTAACGAACAAGAACAAAAAAAACTGCGCGGGCAAATTAAAAAGACCGAAGAAGAGATAGAACGTTTAGAAAAAGAAATAAAGACCTGCGACACTAAATTATCCGATCCTAATACCTATAATCAATTAATTAACGACAAGGTCTTTTTTAATAACTATAACGCCCTCAAAGTTTCATTGGAAAAAGAGATGAAAAAGTGGGAAGAATTGTCTTCTTTGATTAAATGATCAAATTCCTTATTTTTAAGCAGTAATTAAACGGTAACGTATTATGAAAGTATTGATCACAGGAGGCGCGGGTTTTATTGGCTCGCATGTAGTAAGGTTGTTTGTAAACAAATATCCCAATTACTCCATTTATAATTTAGATAAATTGACCTATGCCGGTAATTTGGCTAACCTTACCGACATTGAAAAAAAATCGAATTACAATTTCATTAAGGGCGACATTGTTGATGCCGATTTCATTAATAATTTATTCGCCAATCATCAATTTAACGCGGTGATCCACCTGGCAGCTGAAAGCCACGTTGATCGCAGCATTACCAATCCTTTAGAATTTGTTTACACCAATGTTATCGGCACAGTTAATTTATTGAACGCGGCCAAAACCTTATATACAAAAGATAATTTATTATTTAAACGCTTTTACCATGTAAGCACCGACGAGGTTTACGGTTCATTGGGAGAAACAGGAATGTTCTACGAAACAACCGCATACGATCCACATAGTCCTTACTCCGCTTCTAAGGCCAGTTCCGATCATTTTGTAAGAGCTTATCACGATACGTATAAATTACCGGCTGTTATTTCTAACTGTTCTAATAATTACGGCCCTAATCATTTTCCTGAAAAATTAATTCCACTTTGCATCAGCAATATTAAAAACAATAAACCCCTTCCTATTTACGGTAAGGGCGAAAATGTGCGCGATTGGTTGTATGTAGAGGATCATGCCCGCGCCATTGATGTGATCTTTCACAATGCAAAAGAAGGAACGACGTATAACATCGGTGGCCATAACGAATGGACCAATATCGCCGTGATACGTTTGCTTTGCAAAATAATGGATAAGAAATTGAACCGCCCCGATGGCACCAACGAAAAACTCATCACCTTTGTAAAAGACCGTGCCGGTCACGATCTGCGGTACGCCATTGATTCTACCAAACTTCAAAAGGATCTGGGCTGGAAACCATCTTTACAATTTGAAGAAGGACTAGGTAAAACCGTAGATTGGTATTTAGCCAATGAGGCTTGGTTAAACAACGTTACTTCGGGCGATTATCAAAAATATTACGAAAGCCAATACGTAAAACGTTAATTGAATGGAAAAAAAACTCTGCGCCGAGTGCAAAGAACCTATAAAAGGCCGTTCCGATAAAAAGTTTTGCAGTGATCTTTGCCGTAATGCTTTTAATAATAAGTTAAACAGCGACACCAATAATTACGTTCGCAATGTAAATAACATTCTGCGAAAGAACCGCCGGATCCTGGAAGAATCGCTGGTGGGCGATACTACCAAACTCCCAAAACAAAAATTATCCGATAAAGGCTTTAATTTTTTATACTATACTAACCTGCATGTAACAAAGAATAATCACAGTTATTATTACTGCTACGAATTCGGTTACCTAATGCTTGAACACGAATACGTGTTATTAGTAAAACGTAAAGAAAAAGAAACTTCCAAGAAGTAATATCTAATCTACCAAGATCTCGCTATCGGGCACACAAACGCATTTTGGTCCCGGCCTTGGAGTGATAGTGGTTTCAAAAGGTTTAATGGCATGGGTGTCGTGATCGTATTTCAATGTAAATTTAATTTCCGACTTAACCGTAACACCACCTTTAACAGCAGGATTCCATAGATTCATAGCGTTAACCGCTTCTTCCACTTGCTTATTAAATTCTTCGTTAGTACCCTGAATAAAATGTTTTTTAATAGAACCATCAAAATTTAATTGTAGTCTTAAAACCGCTACAAGGTCGCCACTATGTCTTTTTTGTTTTTTAGTGAGCTTAATGTTCTCTTTAAAGAACGCGAACAGATCCTCGTCGCCACCTTCATAACAAGGCGGACGGCAGGCTTTAATATCTTTTGCTTTTCTTGGCTTAGTATAGCCAACTTTTTTCTCTTTTACTTCCTTTACTTCCGGCTCAGCCACTTCTTCTTTTTCCTTTTCTTTTTCTTTCTTGGCAACTTCCTCTTTTTTCGGCTTCTCTTCTTTCACCGGTTTTTCTTTTTTGGCTTTCTCTTCTTTCTTTGGTTTCTCTTCTACCGCCTCTTCATTTTTTGACTTTTTTGATTTCTTATTATCCGCTACATCTTCTGTTCTTTTTTCCTCGGTCTTTTTAGGCTCTTCCTTCACTACTTCTTTTTCTTTCGCTTTAAAATACACGTAAATTCCGGCAGCGGGTTTAAATGTTAACGTGTCGGCTAGGCTTCTGCTTATTTGATAAAGGTTCAAGTAATTGGTTTCGAACTGACAAAGTTGAGGGTAAGTTAAAAGGAGGTTATCCCAACGTTCGCGACTTGCTTCTTCGCGTTTGGCAATTGCCGATTCGTAATATTCGGATGAGACCATTACAATATCGGTAATAGTTAAGCCAACAATGGAGTCGGCTGTTTTAGTTCTTGCTACACCGCCTGTACCGCGTTTCGATTTTATAAAAGCGTAATTCTTTCCTTTAGGTTTATACGCTTTTGTGGTCGAGTCTACATCAATAACAAGGTCGTCGTATATTCTGGCTTCCTGCGCTAATGAAGAAAGACCAATGCAGCCTAATAATAATATCAAAAGATGTTTCATGATCGCCGGCATTAATTTAATACAATTATAAAAAAAATAGCGGAACTTACCCCTTATTGAACAAACTATCTACAAACTCGGTAGCGTTAAAAACCTGCAGATCGGTCATTTTTTCGCCTACCCCAATGTATTTTACCGGTATTTTAAATTCGTCGCTTATGCCGATTACCACCCCGCCCTTTGCGGTTCCATCCAGTTTGGTAACAGCTAAGGCCGTTACATCGGTTGCGGCTGTAAATTGACGGCATTGTTCAACGGCATTTTGACCGGTACTTCCGTCTAATACTAATAGTACCTCGTGTGGTGCATCGGGCACCACCTTTTTCATAACGTTTTTAATTTTTGTTAATTCATTCATCAAATTAACCTTGTTATGTAAACGTCCTGCAGTATCTATAATTACAATGTCAATGTCTTTTGTTTTGGCGCTGCTTAATGTATCAAAAGCAACGCTGGCCGGATCGGCGCCCATACCTTGCGAAACGATGGGTACACCTACCCGCTGGCTCCACACCGTTAACTGATCAACAGCAGCTGCTCTAAATGTATCGGCAGCGCCTAATAACACATTTTTACCGGCTTGCTTAAATTGGTGCGATAATTTTCCAATAGTTGTTGTTTTACCAACTCCATTAACACCCACCACCATTATTACATAAGGCTTTTTATCAAGCGCCTTATCAAAGTCGCCTTTCTTCGAGTCCGAATTATTTTCTTTTAACAACGAGCTGACCTCGTCTTTTAAAATAGCGTTTAATTCGTTTGTTGAAACGTATTTATCTTTTGCCACGCGGGCTTCAATGCGTTTAATGATCTTGATAGTAGTGTTAACGCCAACATCGCCCGTTATAAGGATCTCTTCTAAATTATCGAGCACCTCTGCATCTACCGAATTTTTTCCGGCAACGGCTTTGGCTAGTTTACCAAAGAAACTCTCCTTTGTTTTGGAAAGACCCTGGTCTAAACTTTCTTTATTTTCTTTGCTGAAAAGTTTCGAGAAAAAACTCATTATAGATCGAACTCTAATTTAACGGTAATACTGGCGGTTTTGTTCTTGGCTTTTGTATTAAATGAACCGCCCCACGAATAGTCTTCGTTACTGTTTTGTCCTGTAATTTGAAACACTCCCATGGTAGCGTTCTTTAAACTCCCCACACTGCTGTTAGCATTTTTGGCAATGGTTTCCGAACGTTGTACGGCGTCTTCGGTGGCTTGCTTCAGCAATTCGATCTTCAGATCCTTTAACTTGGTGTAGTAATAATCGGGTTCGTTAGCGGCAAACTCAATTCCTTTTTCAATAAGGTCGCCGATTTCGCCGGCCATTTTTTCAACGGCTTCCACGTTTTTAGATTCAATGATAACCTCTTGTCTTAAATTAAATCCAACGAATTCGTTGCCGGTAACATTTCCTTCATTATTGTAAAGATCTTTATACTCGCGGCCAATTTTTACAGTTGAAAAAGTGATCTCGTTGTCGGCTATACCTTTTTCTTTTAAAAATTTCTTTACCTCTCCAATGTCTTGTTTGATCAGCGTATTGGCTTCGGCAAGCGTTCGGGCAGTGCGCGAAAAATTAGCGTTCCACACGATAAGATCCGATTTAAAGTCCTTTTGTCCCAACCCTGTAATAGCAATGGTTTGATAAGAGAAATGGGTTTTCCTCCAGCTTTTTCCTAGAATTACGGCTGTACAAATAATAGCAAGAGCGATAATAGCGCTGGCGATTATTTTTGATCTTCCATTTTCCATTTACGAACCTCCTTAAAATAAAAAATTTCTTTCCTTAGCGGGAAAGAAATTTAGTAATTGGTTGGATAATTATTATTTAGTTTTTAAAAAATCCTGAATGTGATCGTTGTGCACGATCTCTTCTTTAAATGAGTAAGCACCTGTTTTTGGCGACTTCACCATTTTAATCACTTTAGTAAAATCTTTACCTTTTCCGCTTTTTAATGTTGCAACTACTTTCTTTGCCATGATTTCTGTAAATTAAAGATTACTTAATTTCTTTATGAACCGTCATTTTTTTAAGAACGGCATTGTATTTTTTTAATTCAATACGGTCAGGTGTGTTTTTTTTATTTTTAGTGGTGATATAGCGCGAGGTTCCCGGCTTACCGCTTTCTTTATGTTCGGTACACTCTAAAATTACCTGTATTCTGTTTCTGCTCCTTGCCATTTTGGTTCGTTTTAATGATTATGCTAATATACCGCTGTCTTTAGCGTCTTTTAAACAGGCAAAAATGCCTTTTTTGTTAATGTTCTTAAGCGCCGAGGTAGAAACACGTAATGTAACCCACTCATTGGTTTCGGGCACAAAAAAACGTTTTCTTTTTAAATTTACTTTAAACTGGCGGCGCGATTTATGGTTTGAAAACGATACTTTGTTTCCACCCATCGCTTTTTTTCCTGTTATCTGACAAATACGTGACATCTTAATGGTTGTTTAATTTTTCCTCAAAAAGGGATGCAAATATACGTGTTTTTATGAAATTAACAAATAATTACCCTCTATTATTATTTCTTTTTCACTCGTAAAAGCCCTGTTTCAGGCCCTCAAAACCGGCACTTTTCACTTATGGAAAGCGGTATTTTACCTCCTTTTAACATTAAAACGCTTATTTAAGGCTGTTTTTGAAGAATTTGGTTAATTTTTGTATGTTTGGTATTGTGCAGGAAGCGACCTCCATTCATAATAACTCTATTGCCGAATTATTTAACGTACTTAACAAGTATCAGTTGAGTTACGCGTATAACGGAAATTTTACCGACGATCTTACAGGCCGAATCCTATCGCTGGCCGAAACCAATATGGAAGTTGAGAGCGAAAATTCTAAAACCCGTAAAAAAGTTTACTTTATTATGGTGGAATCGCTCCAAAACATCACCCGCCATCAGGGAAGCCCCGAAGAGCGTTTGATGGACGGATTTTTTTCTATCCATAAGTTCAAAACCGGCTATCTTATCACCTCAGGTAATATTGTAGAGAACAAAGACGTTCCGGATCTAAGGGAAAAACTTGACAAAGTTAACTCGATGGATCAGGATAAATTAAAAGAATATTCAAAAGAGATCTTAAAGTCGGGCGGATTTTCAAATAAAGGTGGTGCCGGACTGGGTCTTATCGAAATGGTAAGAAAATCGGGCAACAAACTGGAGTACGATTTTAAAAAACTGGACGACAAATATTCTTATTTCTATTTTCAGGCCTGCATCTCCATGAATGTTCCGGAAGGCGAAACGGTTAAACCACCCGCTTTTGATGAAGCCAGCAATTTAGAAGTTGTAAAAAAATCACACAAAGCGGTTACCGAAAATAATTTAAAAATATTCTTTCACGGACAATTTGCGCACGAAAACCTTAAGAGTTTACTTTCAATGGCCGAAGGAACTATTTCGGTTGCGGATAGCATCACCTTTAAAAAAGCGGTGGTGGCAGTAATGATAGAGTTGCTTCAAAATATTTGCTATCACGCTGCATGCAAATCAGGTTCCGAAACAGAAAAACCTGGCCTCTTCATGGTTTCCGATAATCCGAATGTGCTCTCACTTATAACCGGAAATTATATTGACAACAATAAAAAAGACGCCTTTTTAAAACGTATCGACTACGTTAACTCACTCGACAAAGAGAGTCTAAATAAATTATTTTTAAAAACGATACTAGAGGAAGACAAAGAAGAAGGGCAACCCGGTGCCGGACTTGGTTTAATAGATATTCGTTTTAAAACAAAGAATAAGATCGATGTTAATGTTTATCCTTATTCAAAAGAAAAGTCGTTTGTAATTATTAAGGCCAATATTAATTATTAATTTATGGAAGCTCTGATTTTACAGCCAACCGAAGATACTCCAAAAGTACTTTTTGACATCACACAAAATTCTTTTGAGATCTCGGGCAGATCGTTACCTGAAAACGCGATCCAGTTCTATGTTCCGTTATTACAATGGTTCAATAATTACGCTAACCAAGCCAAAGATGTTTCCAATTTTGTTTTTCATTTTGAATACATAAGCACCTCTTCCACCAAGCAAGTAATGAAACTTTTTTTAGCGATTGACCAATTGTCGAAAACAAAAAAAGTAAATGTTTATTGGCATTATGACGCCGGTGATACCGATATGCTGCAAACCGGCGAGCGTCTTGAAAAACTAACCTCTTTAAAATTCATTTACAAAGAAGTTTAGATCCTGAAACCGATCACCAAAACATCATCCACCTGTTTGCTATTTCCTTTCCAATTCTGAAAGCTCTCTTCCAATTTGATCTTTTGTTCACCAATTGGCAAAACGCTTATTTCGGCCAGCAAAGCGTGAAAGTTCTGAGCCATAAATTTTTTTCGGTTACCACCACCTATTTGATCCGCAAAGCCATCAGTTGATAAATACACCATACTTCCTTCCATTAGTTGTATTTCTTTTCCCGGTCGTTCTGTATCGCATTCGGTTCCAAAAATTCCATTAATGGAATTTATTTGCGGCTCTATCACCTCGATCACATTATTATTAACAATGAACAACGAGTGGTTGGCTCCTGAAAAAACAATTTTCCTTTCGCCAATGTTAACTTTGCAAATGGTGATATCCATTCCATCGCTGTTAGATTCTTCCTTTTCTTTATTGGTTAATGTTGAGGAGATTCCTTTACTTAATTGTTTCATTATTTTAGCCGGACCAGTCACTTTATTATGCGTCACAATTTCATTAAGTAAAGTTGTACCGACCATACTTAAAAATGCCCCGGGAATGCCGTGCCCCGTACAATCGGCTACTGCCAAGATACATTCGTTACTTCCCCAAACACTTACTTCACTGAACCAGTAAAAATCACCGCTTACAATATCTTTTGGTTTAAACAAAATGAAAAGGTGCTTTAAATAGGAGCGGATCTTTTCTTCCGGCACCAGAATTGATTCTTGTATGCGTTTAGCGTAATTTATGCTATCAATTATTTGCGCTTGCTTTTGCTCCACCAGTTTTTTCTGATCCTCTAATTCTTCCGAATACCTTTTCAATTCGTCCTTTGCCTTTTTTTGAAGGGTGATGTCGCTCACGGTTCCGTGAAAGCCGGCGGGTTCACCATTCTTTAAAAACATCCTCACTGTTTGTTCCACCCATCTTATTTCACCTGCTTTATTATTAACCGGAAATTCCATACTACTGAACTCTTCCTTTTTAAGATACTGCGCGTGATAAAATAATTTTACCCGTTTTTGCCATTCGGGCACGATCATGTCGGCAAAATGTTTCCCCAATAATTCGCCGGGCTCATAACCCAATATTCTTTTTATAACACCGCTCACAAAAGTAAAATAACCGTTGGGGTTGCAAGTGTAAATAATATCGCCGGCATCTTCTATAAGGTTCTGAAAATACTGTTTACTATCTTCAAATTCGGCGTTCTTCATTTTGAGTTCAAAATGACCAATAATAAGTTTCGATAAGGCTTTTAAGGTTTTTTTCTGTTCGTCGTTCAATTGTTTGGGAACCGTATCAATTACACAGAGGGTTCCTAAATTAAAACCATTAGGTGTAATAAGCGGCGCGCCGGCATAGAACCGGATGTTGGGATCGCCTGTTACTAAAGGATTACCTGAGAAGATCTCGCTTTTACTAGCGTCGCTTACCTCGTAAATATCGGTGTCCTTTATGGCGTGATCGCAAAACGCCACGCTCCTTGGCGTTTCGCTAATGTTGATCCCGGTCTTTGATTTGAACCATTGACGGTCCTTATCTATTAACGAAATGAGGGCGATAGGAGTTCCGCAAATGGAAGAAGCTAATCGCGTTAAAACATCCAACTCCTCTTCCGGTAAGGTATCCAGAATGGCGTAAGCCCTTAATTCGGCCAATCGTTCTTTTTCGTTTACGTTCGTCACTTTTACAATTTAAAACCAATAACTAAAACATCATCCACTTGCTTCTCTTCACCTTTCCATTCTCTGAAAACATCCTTTAATTTTATTTTTTGTTCCAACGGTGACAAGCCGGCGGTCTCCGCCAAAAGTTTTTCAAATCTTGAACTCATGAATTTTTTTCGGGTCTTATATCCCGACTGGTCGGCATACCCATCCGTAGAAAGGTAAACCATAGTTCCTGTTTCCAATATAATATCCTTCGTTTCGAACCTATCATCCTTTTTTATTCCAAAGATACCGTTAATGGAACTTATTTGGGGTTCTATCTTTTGCAAATTATTTTCCTTTACAAGAAACAAACTATGATTAGCCCCCGCGTATGAAACTTTTTTATATTTTGGATCAATTTTACAAACAGTTATATCCATTCCATCGGTATTCTCTTCAAGTCTGCTCTTGTTTGATAATGTATTAGAAACACCAAAGGAAAGTTCCTTGATTATTTTAGCCGGATCGGTTACTTTATTATGGATCACTATCTCGTTAAGCAAAGTACTTCCCACCATACTTAAGAATGCTCCAGGCACACCATGCCCGGTGCAATCGGCCACTACCAAAATAAAAACGTCATTCATTTTTGAGAACCAGTAAAAATCGCCACTCACAACATCTTTAGGAAGATATACGATAAATAGTTCTGGCAAGTGCCGCTTAATATCTTCCTCCGAAGTTAATATCGCATCCTGGATCCGCTTAGCGTAATTGATACTGTCCATTATCTGCATATTCTTTGTATCAACCAACGCCTTCTGTTTTTCAATCAATTCGTTTTTTTTGGTAAGCTCATCGTTCGACCGTTTTTTTACGCGATAACGGCTGGCGATCACTAATGCTAGTATTGTTACAAGGATCAAAGCAAGGATACTAAAGCTCCTGATATTTTTTTCTTCAATAGCTTCCAGATTTTTTATCTCCATATTCTTTTGAAGCAGTTGTATCTCTTCCTCCTTTTTTTCTGTATTAAAACGCACCTGCATTTCGGCCATGTGTTTTTTATTCTCCGACAGGTCCAATGTATCTTTTAAATTAGCGTAAAGGGTAATGTAATTGTAAGCATTAACCGGGTCGTTATTGGCAGCATAAGCGAGCCCCAGACCCTTATAGATCTCGGTTATTTTTTCTGTAGAACCTACTTCACGTTCCATTTGTAAGGCGATATTAAAATACTCAATACTTTTTTTGTAGTTCTTCATCACAAAATAACCGCCGGCCATGCTCGCATAATTATCAGCCAAGCCATTCCTGTCATCCATTTCTTTTTGAAACTCGATCGACCTATCATAATACGCAAAAGCTTTTTTGAATTCTTTTTGTCTGATAAAAATATTTGCCATACTTCCGTAAGATTCAGCGATGGCCGGTTTGTAATTGATCTCTTCAGCCAGCTTTAAAGAGCGGTTATGGTATTCGATCGAAAGATCGTCGTTTCCGATTTCATGATACACCCCACCAATATTACCAAGCGCTGTTAAAATTCCTCTTTTCTCCTTCAATTTTTCATTGAGTTTTAAAGATTCGAAAAGGTATTTGAGCGCGTTCTCGTAGTCCTTTTTTTCTTTATACACAACCGCAATGGCGTTATAACAATAAGCTACTCCACGAAGATCATTGGCCTCCTCTCTTATCTTAATAGCCTTGAACTGGTATTCGAGACCCTTGGTGTAATTACCAAGATTAATATAAACCAATCCAATATTATTAATTGAAGTACCAATACCGAGCTTGTTCTTTGCTGCGGTATTTTTTTCGAGTGATAAATTATATATTTCAAGGGCCTTATCATAAATACCACGCATATAATAATTATTTCCCAGAACAGTATACGCCTGACCCTGACGTAAAGTATTGCCTGAACTCAACGCGTATTTTACAGCCAGTTCGGCATATTTCAATGAGCGTTCGGTATCAAAGCCCATACATTTTACCGACATACGTGTAAGAAGATCGCATTTGGCAGTGTCGGTTTTGGTTAATGCCACAACGCGATCAAGCGAATCCAATTCACGATTCTTTTGGCTAAACGATGTTGCAAAGCAAAAAGCCAGCAACAACGCTATTATTATTACCTTGTTACTACTTTTCATATTTTAAATCCTATTATCAAAATATCGTCAACCTGATTCATTCCACCTTTCCATTCGATCAAATTATTTTCCAATCGGTGGTCATGTATACCATCGATCCCGGTTCAGTATCTAACACGATCGAATCTAATTTCTCGCTCTTACTCAAACCAAAAATACCATTGATAGAACTTATTTGGGCATCTTTCTTGCTAAAACCTTTACTGTTCACTACATAAAGGGGTTGATTAGCGCCTGCAAAATGCACTTTCTTATCTTTCCTATTTATTTTACAAATTGAAATATCCATTCCGTCGGTATAAGATTCTTCTTTATCCTTATTCACCAACGTTGACGAAACCCCTTTTGATAATTGCGTAATGATGTTTGCCGGATCGGTAATTCCTTTATGATTTACAATTTCATTAAGCAGGGTACTTCCAACCATACTTAAAAACGCGCCTGGCACACCATGGCCGGTACAGTCGGCCGCTACTATCAGATAATCGTTGGCCTGTTTTGTGAACCAATAAAAATCACCACTTACTATATCCTTTGGAATGTATAGGACAAAAAGATCGCCAAATTCCTTTTTCATTTCCTCCTCGTCGGTTAAAATTGATTCCTGGATCCGTTTGGCATAATTAATGCTGTCAACTATTTGCATTTGCTTTTGATCCACTAACAGCTTTTGCTTTTCCATTTCCAGTTTTTGTTCCGAGATAATTCTGTTTGAACGTTGCTTCTGCCGGTAACCCCTAAAAATAAAAACCGCCAGTACCATCATTAGCAAAAATCCTGCAATGAACGAATTTCGAATGGTTCTTTGCCGTTGATTTTCTTTTTCCGCAATAGCGTCTTTCTTTTCCTGACGCAACTTTTCCAGTTGCTCTTTTTTGTCAAACTGATAACTAAGTTCGGCTTGTACCGACTTCTTCGTGTTCTCAATGTTTATCATACTATCTCTAAACTGAACATAGAGCCTGTAACTTTCAAACGCGCCTTTCTTGTTCCCCGATATGCTATCCAATTTCGATAAGTTCATATAGCTTTCGGGCATGTATTCCATTGCTTTCATTTCCTTAAGAAGCGCTAACCCTCTTTCAAGACAAGCACGCGCCGTGGGAAGATCCCGTTTCGCGAATTGTGGTGAAGCTTGAATACGCGTGATGTACATGTTAGCCAGATTCAATGATGCCATCGCGATCCCTTTTTTATTATTCATCTCTTCACAGATCTTTATGTTTTTATAATGCATTTCAAAAGCTTTGTCATAATCACCCATTCTGAAATAAACCACCGCCATATTATTAAGCACCAATACCACATCCCGTTTGCTTTTCAATTCTTCATATAAAGCCAATGCTTTCTTGTACTGCGATAAGGATTTTGGCAGATCATCTTTTTCTTTGTAAACCACTCCAATATTCAACTCAAGTGTTGCAATGGTTCTAATGTTTTCTGCGTCTTTAGGATCCTTAACCTCGATGGCTTTTCGGATCTTCATCGATTTAAAATTTGCTTCCAGGGCTTTTGGAAAATCGCGTTGATTTTTATAGGTAACTGCCATATTAGCATAAGCACTTGAAATGCCCTTTTGATCATTTATTGCTTCGAAATATTTGAGCGATTTGAGACAATCGTCAATGGAGGTTCCGAAGTTGCCCAGGTTCCTTTCAACTAATCCTAATTGTAAATAAATATTTGCAAGCGCTTTTTGGTCCTTTAATTCGACGGCATAGGTAAGGGCTTGT
>JBGASH010000080.1:0-14434 GCA_044229775.1 Bacteroidia bacterium | reverse complement strand
ATACAAACAATTTCAGGATATTTTAATTTCCATTCAAAACGAACCCATGTTGAAACAGGAAGAGATATTATTGCAAAAATTCAACACCTGGAAAGGTACGCTTGAACAAGTGGATGATGTTTTAGTAATTGGAGTAAGAATTTAAATTATATAATATGCCCTGGATAAAGAACATTCCTAATAAAGATTATTACGCTGTTATCTTTTCATCCACCAAGTCGAATGACTTAAGCGGATACAAAGAAATGGATGAACTAACTTTAAAGTTAGCAACCGAACAAAAGGGCTTTTTAGGTTATGAAAGCGTTAATAGCGGCAACACCGGTATTTTTATTTCCTACTGGGAAAGTATGGATGACATTGAGAACTGGAGAAAAAATTCAACGCATTTAATGGCTAAATCCCGATCAAATCAATGGTATAAGCGGTACCTTAGTCAAATATGTAAAGTTGAACATTCGAACCTCTTTGAAACACCTTAGTACTTATAATTTTTGTAGATTAGCATAATGGCAACCATAGTAACACTTACTTTAAGTCCCTGCATCGATAAAAGTACATCGGTGGCAAAATTTGTGGCCGAAAAAAAACTAAAATGTTCTCCACCAAAATACGAGCCCGGTGGAGGCGGCATTAATGTATCCAGATCGCTTAACAAATTCGGTGTAGATTCTACTGCGGTGTATGTTTCGGGTGGCCATACCGGTAAATTTTTAGATGAACTAATTTCGCACGAGAACATTAATGCTCTACCGGTGGTTTCTTTATTGAACACCCGCGAAAATTTTATTGTGTTCGAGAACGCTACGCACCTTCAGTTCAGATTTGGGATGCCCACTAACCCTGTTAAAAAGAATGAATGGAAACACATTATTCAATTTCTCTCCTCTATCGGTTCGATCGATTACCTTGTGATTAGTGGAAGTATCAATACGACCATTGACGATGAATTTTTTACCGAATTAAACCGGATAGTAAAACAAAAGAAATGCCGATTGATCGCCGACACTGCCGGAAAACCATTGCTTAAACTTATTGCCGGTGGCGCCTATTTAATAAAACCAAATCAAAACGAATATTCGCAGCTATACGGACAAACCCAATTAACCTTAGATAAAATAAAAGAAACGGCGCTTGATCTGATCAATCAGGGTTTGGTAGAGAATAGCATTGTGTCATTAGGCGAAAAAGGCGCCTTGCTGGTTACAAAAGAAAAAGCCATTTTATATACCCCGCTACAGATAGAAGTTAAAAGTACGGTTGGCGCTGGCGATAGTATGATCGCCGGAATTGTGTTTAGCCTCATTAGCAACAAATCTATTTATGATTCGGTGAAATATGGTGTAAGCTGCGGAACCGCTACTACGCTCAACCCGGGAACCGAACTTTTCAAAATATCTGACGTAGAAAAGATCCTTGGAAAAGTTACCGAACAAACTA
The DNA here is from genome assembly GCA_044229775.1 of Bacteroidia bacterium. Lineage (GTDB taxonomy): Bacteria > Bacteroidota > Bacteroidia > B-17B0 > Aurantibacillaceae > JAHEYG01. The sequence goes on along the minus strand of JBGASH010000080.1, from coordinate 12,994 downwards.
TTTAATTAATCGTGAATGGCCATTACCGGCTTTTTTGTGCCAAATGCTATCAGTTTGGTATTGGTCTCGTTAAACAGATTGTACAAAATCGAATGGGAATGACTAATTACCGTAACCATATCTGCCCCTCTAGAATTCACATATTTGTTTATTCCTTTTAGGAAGTCAGTTGCTTCAATGGTCTTAACGTGTAGTTTTTTATCCTGATGTTTTACACGTTCGCTTGAAGCTACTAAAAATTCATCTTCCGTTTTAATATGCACAAACTCGTTTGTGAACTTAAATTGTTTCGAAAACTCGTTTGCTTTTTTCAGAACGGGCGACTTAACAAACTTTTGGTTATCGATAGAAATAACATTTGACCCGAATTTATGGTCGGTGTATCTTTCGGGAACAATAATTACAGGACAATTTACTTTTCCGGCCACATCAACACCGGTTGTACCATATAAAAATTTTGAAAAACGTGTTTTAGAGCCCAAGCCTAATACAACAAGATTGATCTTGTGTTTCTTTAATAGATCTTTTACACCTTGCTTAAATGAGGTGAAGGTAACAAATGTATCGATCGTTAAGTGCGGATGCTTTGCAGACAACTTGTTCTTATATATATCAAGTCGTTTCTTGTTGTATCTGTCAATATCCTGAAAAGAAACAAAGTATACTCCCGAATAGGTATGTGCCATTGGGGTTTCATAAACATGGAAGAGCATAATTGACGCTTTACTTCTTTCGGCCAGTTTAATAGCGTAATTGATGGCGTTTTCTGATGACTTGGTGTAATCAACACCAACTAAAATGGTTTTATTTGATCTCATTTTCATATTATTTAATTCAAAGATGATTCCATTATGGTTTACTATGCTTGATGATAATCACATAAATTTATGACTTTTATCAGCAGTTTTGGCACGATTTGCCTTTAATCTTGTAAAATAAATTTAAACATAATGGAAAAGCAAAACAAAATTTACAATCAGCACACCGAAAATACCGAGAGTGGGCTAAAAAAATTGGCTCTTTATAAGGACGAAATAAAGATCATGAACAATCGTATCTCTGAGATCGCGGCCAAAAAACACTTCAAAAGAAGTTTTATCTCATGTTGAACATTTTCAAAACCAGTTGATCGTTCAAAAGAACAACATCGACGAGATCAATCACCTGATAAATGTTAACGAAGATAATATTAAGAAAAATCTAAACAACAATCCGGTTGCGGCCGATCATAGAAATGTTGAAGATCATTCGAAAGAAAGAGAATTAATGAATGGTTTCGAGAAAACATTTAACGGCTTAAGGCACGATTTAAATGCCTTTCTGGCCAAAAAAATGTAAGTTATTTATTGGCGTCGATCTTGGCTTTAAGTTGCGCCTTTGTTAAAGAACCGATGTTCTTCCAAACACATTTCCCATTTTTAAAGATCATAAACATGGGTAATGTGTTTATTTCAAAATGTGTAGCAATGGCTGGATTATCGTCAACATCCATTTTCATGACCTCGCAATACGCGTCAACTTCCTTCTCCATTTCTTCCATTCCCGGTTTTAGCTTTATGCATGGCACACACCAATCGGCATTAAAGTAAACGAAAACGATCTTATCGTTACGGCTAACCCGCTTCATAAAAACCTCCAAACTCATACCGTCCTGTTTTTTCACAGGTTCCACAACCCAGGCACTGGTTATTACGATCAACCCTAAAAGGCAAATAGCAGCTATTTTCTTCATGTTTTTATTCTTTATTTTGTTGCAAACTATTAAATTGTTTAGCTACCCTTCCTATCCAAAGGTCATTGGTTCAAAGCCAAAAGGTATTCTTAATTGTGAAGGTAGGATTTTATTCGTGAATAGTTAATACAGGTACGGGAGAATGAAATATTAATTTATTAGTATTGGTTTCTATAAACAAGTTATGAAAAAAGCTGTGCTTTTTCGGACTGCTTATAATAATCTGAACTTTGTCGTGCTTCAAAAATTCAACCAACCCTTTATCAATTTTATCTTCATAAATAAAAAAGGAATGGTGAGGTGTTGTTTTGAACCGTTCTTCAACGTATTGGTCGGTTTTGGCTTTTTCAAAAGTTACTTCTTCCGAAGGCTTACGCACATTCAATACCTCTAATTCCGAATCAAACAAGGCGCAAAAATATTTCACTTTTATCAAGGTCGTATTTTCTTCCAAGCTGCTATCCAGGTCGCAGGCATAGGCAATTTTCTTCACCTTTGTATATTTAACATGTTCGGGAACTATTAAAACCGGGATCTTGCTTTCGCGCGCAACCAACGACGAGGTGCTTCCGATCAGATGCTGCTTTATAGTGCTGTTTTGTCCGCTAATGCCCATTACAATAAGATCGGCATTGTGTCGTTTAGCGGCAGCTTGTATAAATTCGGATGCAAATCCCATTTCCACATCGTAAGTCATTTCCACGTCTTTAAACGAAGCCTGTAGTTGACCGGTAAACCTTTTTAGCTGTTCCTCTACCTCCAATTTTATATCTTCAACCGGTGGGATATATCCGTCTCAAAATTATTGAATGGCAAATGATATACGTGATAAAGCACTAAACGGGCAGAAAGAAATGCGCTAAGTGCGCCGCATACCGGGCAGAATTATCCGACCCTTTTGAAAAATCGACAGGTGCAAATATAACTTCCATGGCTAATCTTTTTTATTCAAAGTAAGTTCACTTTTAAAGTATTGCGTATAATATACCTCATGCGTTTTAATGATATTGATCATACCCAACCGCCCTTTAACCCCATAATTTTGAATAAAAAAACCCATGAATCCAGTAGAAAATTTACATTATGCCATAGGCGAATTAGCCTATGCGGTTGCGCGTGCCGATGGAGAAATTCAGCGCGAGGAACGTAAAAAGTTTCATAGTATAGTTGAAGCCGAATTACGGTGTAAAGACTATAATTTTGATGTTTCGGATATCATTTTTCAGTTAATGGAAAAGGATAAGTTTGATACTGAAACAACCTACAAATGGGCGATGAACGAAATTAAAACCAACAGCCATTATCTGAGTCCGAAATTAAAAGAAACATTTATTAAGGTAATGGAAAAGGTGGCTAAAGCCTATCCGCCGGTTACATCAAAAGAAAAAAACGTATTGGATAAATTTAAAGCAGACATTGCTCCTATTCATGGCGATCCGGTTTATTACAACAGTTAAGTTTCTTTAATTCTGTTTATTTTTCGAGCCTGATCGCGAGAGAAGCAACTACACAAACATTATCGTTTGAGAGATTGCCGTTATTGGTAAAAATTTTATCTGCGCTGTTAAGCCATCGGCCCTCTACCCTGAACATCACGTTTTTGTAAGGGGCATAATCAATATTTAAAGAGCTTCCGGAGGTCATGAACCCGTTTGGTGTAATAGTTGGTATTATGACCTGGTGATAATCGTAAAAATATTCACCGCGCAAAGCCACCGCCCATTTATTACTTATAGCATACCTCATAATTAAAACCGGGCAATACCACTTATCATAATCATTGCTTGATTTATACTTTTGTTGAATACCAATATCGAACCCCGCAATTAAACCGAATTTTGGGGTAAGAATGAACTGACTGTAAAAATTATTAAAATAGCGCATGCGGCGCGTACTATCAGGATAATCTGTTCCGTTAAAAGTACTCCAATTGAATTTTATTTTATCATTATGATTATAATTCACCTGAGTGCAATAGGAGAGTAAGGAATTTCCATCTATGCGTTTTATATGCTGCCAACCATTGCAAGCTAACAAAGCAAACTCCCAGCTTTTATTAGGCTTATAAGAAAGCTTGGCACCAGCCAGATAATAGGGCGAATTCTCAGCCAAAAGCGATCGGGTAAGCGTCCAGTTATCCATTGAGATAGCACTTTCAAAACCAATATGCGACCCAAAAATTCCAGCATCCAACCAGAGTTTATTGTTTTTAGATAGCGAGATACCGGCATTTGCCTCAAAGATATTCTTTAGCACCCCGGGCTCAGCGGCATAATTATCGTTTGGATAAGTCCCTGCCTGCAGAGCGAAATTGGCCCTGTATTTTTCGTGCTCTGCAATTAATTCAATTATCCCCAGATTAAGATTGAATTCATTTTGGCGATTATGATTATAAAGAAAAGGCAAACGATAAGGTGTAGTTGGTTTACCAAAATCATAAGCATAAAACACATCCATAAAACCCGATAGTTTTATTTCAGGGAGTAATGTTTTTGAACTATCCCCTTGTGCTGATATTATAAAAGAAGAAAACAGAAAAAAAACAAGAACAAAGAGCTTATGATAACGCATTCGAAATTCCATTTAGCTATGTTAAAAGTATAGATTTTATTCAATTAATAAAAATCCACCTTAATGCAGGCCCGCGTTTCGGTTTTGTTTGATTGGACGCGTTTTGAGGGAAGCACTTAGCCTGAAGCAAATTAAATAATCATACGGTTTAGACGTTAAATTAATGAAATACGGCACATTTGAGCCTTAAAAGTGGCGCATATTTTCAATTTTCGGATATAAAAAGTATATTTATTCCGACAAAAGCCTTTATGTTAGATAGCCCCCTTCACGAACACCATTTATTACGTTATAAGGTTCAGATTTTAGACAAACCTATACGAAACAGTAGCAAAACTGCCGAGATCAGTTTCTTTGACGAAAATGATAAAAGAGTAACTGTATTTAAATTTGGGGTTATTACAGTCGAAGAGATCTTTGAATTAATTGATAAGGGCGAAAATTTAAATCTCAATAATCTATACATCAAAGATTTTTCGCTCATCGACTACAGGGTTAGTAAGGGATATGATGATCATAAGTACATTACCCTTAAAAACTTTTCGGCGAAAAAAGCGTTTTTCGATTGCGATATCTCAACCGACTTCAGTAGCGCTGTATTTGAGGGGGACAAAACGGTGTTTGAAGCCGCTATTTTTGGGAATGGTATCACCAGTTTTTTTAATTGTGATTTCGGGAATGGTGATGTTAATTTTAAAAAGGCCAAGTTTGGTAGCGGCAGCACCGTGTTTAAATCGGTAAAGTTTGGTGATGGAGCCATTAATTTCAATTCTACCAATTTTGGTACGGGTAATCTCAGTTTTGTGGATACTAATTTTGGAAACGGTAACGTGGATTTTAAATCGACCTATTTTGGCGACGGCAATGTAGATTTCAAATTCGCGAAATTTGCCGCCGGAGATGTTACCTTTGAGCGCGCCAGCTTTGGAAAAGGAAAAAAAGATTTTAAGAATGTAGAATTTGGGGGAGGAAAAATTGATTTCAGGCGCATTGAATTTAATGATGGCGATGTTTCTTTTGAGGGCGTAGAGTTTGGTGATGGAAAAGTAAGTTTTAGAAGTTCCACCTTTGGAGACGGCCACAAATCATTTGAATTGGCCGATTTTGCAAAAGGTGAGGCGCAATTTGACCTGGCCGATTTTGGAACAGGAACCATTAGTTTTAATAAGACCAAAGTGAACGAAATATCGTTCAAAGGCTGTCCGCTTAATTGCTTTATGGATCTCCGTTTTGAACAGTGCGATCTATTAGACCTCAGTAATACTATCGTGCGTGATATTTTACAACTGAAACCCGAAGACGAAGTAGTGGTTATTAAAAACATGTTATTGGTTGATATGCGTATCCTTGGTCGTATTTTTATTGATTGGAACGCCAATAATGTTTATGATTGTATCTATACCCAAAAACTAACTTCCAATTTTCAAAAAGCCGAACAGTTTCGCATATTAAAAGAAAATTTTCGTAACAACGGTCAGTACGATGATGAAGATTCGGCTTACCTGGAGTTTAAAAGATGTGAGTCCAAAGCTCATCTACAAGCTTCCCTTACCAAAGACAAAAAAAACGCGCTTTGGGCTTATCCCAACTATTATTTTCAAACTTATGTGTTTGATTTCGTTGGAAGGTATGCCACTGATCCTATAAGAGTACTTTTCAACATGGTTCTCGCCTATACTGCGTTTAGCCTCATTTATTTTGTATTTAGTATTTCGCCTTATCTGGAAAAACTAGGACATGTTGTTGCCGGCGGAACAGAAACGGTGAAATTTACCGACCTTTCTTGGCTCTCAGCGTTAGGAAATAGTATGTATTATAGTGGAATTACCTTTATGACCATAGGTTATGGCGATTATTTTGCCGGTGGCTGTCTTAAGCCCGTGTCTGTATTTGAAGGTTTTACAGGGGTATTTTTAATGAGTTATTTTACAGTAGCCTTTGTTAGAAAAATATTAAGATAATTATAGCCCTTGTAGGTTATTAGAACTAAATTTATATATCTAAAAAAACGAATATGAAAAAAATCATAACATTACTTTGCTTTTTACCACTCGTCCATTTCGGTCAGCGCGATAGCGTTAGAATTGGAAAATTGGTTGACATGTCAGCAGACAATAATAAAACCTATTATTTTCCAACCCGCGAATTACTGCTGATCTCTGATGCCAAAGATAAAGGCATTCAAATTACATTTTGTTGAAATGAGTAACGATACATTGAAAATTGAAGATCTTAAAATTGGAAAGCTACAGGACTTTTAGTGAATGTACCGAGAAAGACGATCTCGTAATTAAATTTGTAGATAGCACATCCATTTCTTTAAAAATCTTATCAGGAATTGAACTGTAAGGCCAACTCATGGTTTTCGGTTACAAAGGATGATATCAATAAACTCAAGACGCTTAAAATCGCTAATGTAAGATTCAGAAACGGCAAAAGCGGATTATCTTTTGCCAAGGCCTGCCCTCTTGATAACAACGATTATTTTATTCAGGTATTTTATGCTCTTGAGAAGAAGAAGATCAAGATCATTAAACCGAAAGCCGGAGGAAAATAAAATCCTACTTAAAATAAAAATCCCGCCTGAATGCTCTGAGCGGGATTTTTTATGGATTTAATTTTGTGGTTAATCTAATACTTTCACCATTGTCATTGTGAAGGGAATATTAATATGGCTTGATAATTCTCAACTGCTTCCAGCATATTCATCGTCCCATAAATAGTTCCAATTAACTGTAACTTTTGCTACCGTTTCGATCGAATTCAAATTTTCTAAATATCATTAATATAAGTTTTTGTGAACTGGTATTAAAATATTCAAGATTGATGTTAACGGTTGTGGTTGGTTTAGCAGAAGACGCATAAACATCTATAGCTTCCAGTAAAGGTTTGTAAAATTCAGGTGTGTTTTCAAGTACTGACTGTCCTTTTATCTCTAAAACGCCATTTAAAAGATCAAAATGAATTGATGGGGATTTGGTATCACCTTTAACTACAAATTTTTCCATTTTTAGCTAATTAAAATTTATACTTGCGAAACTGAATAATAAATTAAGTAGCCCGTACGGGAATCGAACCCGTGTTTCGTCCGTGAAAGGGACGCGTCCTAACCCCTAGACGAACGGGCCTTCTTTCGCTAAAGCTTCAGAAGGCGAGGCCATCTTAACTCTAACTTAAAAGGGTAAAAAAAGAACTTCTCATTTGAGATTTCATGACTTAAGCCATATTTACGCAACGAGTGTGCAAAAATACTAATTTTTTTAACAAAAACAAATATTTTAACCCCATATAACCCCCTAAATACAATAAAAACGCCACCCTTTAGGGGGCGGCGTTCTTTATAGAATTTAAGAAGGTCTTATTTTGTACCGTTAGCAGGTGTAACTGCAGGTGACTCACCTACAACAGCTACTTTTTCACCTTTTTTGCAACAGCTTTTTTTATCGCCTTTTTGCAACACTTTTTGTCGCCTTTAGCACACTCTTTTTTCTTGTCTTTATCTTTGTCATCGCCAAAAGTTGAAGCTGATACGTCACTTCACTATCTCGGTAAAAGCTATCATTAAGAATAATTTTTTCATGGTTGGGTTGGGTTTAAATTTATAGACAAATATAAATAATTAAACGGGCCTTATTTAGAATATTTGTTAAAAGGAATCAAGAAGTAAAGACTTAAAAATGTATCAGTCTTCTTTTCTTTGTGGTAGAAGGCCTATTCATGGCTTCCTTAATTTCATACATTACAGTATTGGCATATTTAATTGCCTCGCCCTTTAGCTTTTTCCAAAACAATATCGCTCATTACCATACTGCCACAATCAGGTACAATATTGGTGATATCTTTCTTGAAGACTTCACTAACAGTATCGCTTTGCTTATTGATCAAATAACGGTACTTATTATCCTTACACTCAATACTAATATGCATGGTTATGGTACCGGTATAATCGGGGTGTGGATTTAATTCTTTTGGTTTTACTTTATAAACTACTGTACATACGCACTGAACTAAGGTGGTGGTGCATTGGTTTAACGTAGCAATTATTTTCATCTTTTACCCATACAATGGCTCTGTTACCGTGATTGAGCCATAACGGAATCAGATTTTCAACAATCTCAGTGATCTGATATTGTTCCTTTTTAGGTTCCAAAACGATATCCGAAGGTGTTTCCTGAGAAAAAACAGAAGCTGTCTGGCTCAAAAAACCTGCTAGAACTATTATTTTAAAAAATTGACTTCCCATTATATATTTAGTACAAAGTCTGTGCCTTTTTAAGGGGTTTAACCTTTTTTAATACGAAGCGAATTTAGTGAATTTTAGGTAAACTATCCCTGTAACCCACTAAAACAGTTAGCAATTAGATGTTTATAAGGTTGGGTTTGTTGGCTTCTACTATTACCAGTCGTCTTTTTTGGAATCGGCTTCAAGCTTCATTTTAGACTTTAGGTCGTCGGCCACAATTGCCGCATCAGCAAGCGCTTCTGCTTTGATCTTGGTCCATAATTTTGCTTCAATATTTGTTGAGCCGCACGCCGGAACAGTTAAATAAACATCCCCTCCCGATAACTCGGGTTTAGTGGCCAGGTGTTTTATGTTTTTGATCGTGTACCTGTATTTACCCTCTTTAGCTTCAATTAAAACCTCCATGGTTATTTTTCCGTCAACATCATATAGTGTATTGAATACTTTTTGCTTATAATCAAACTCTACTTTACATGAAACTGAACTGCCCGAATTTGTGCCGTTACTTTTAGCATACTTCGCATTCTTGGTTTTGAACCATCCATGGGCCCGCTTTAATACTTCACCCACCGGGGCCGGCATCAATGGATTTCCCGTATCCGGAACTGCTGGTGGTTCCTCTACCTGTTTCTTTTTGCCTTTCTTTCCTTTGGTTTCGGTGTGAACAGGCGGTGGCGGCGCAAATTTTGCCCTTTCCACTTCCAACTTAACCACCTCTCTTACCATTTTGGAAGGATCCTCTTCAACAAGTTCTTGGGAAAAAAAACAAGAAGCTGAAAAAAACATCACAAGAAAAACTAAAAGCCTATTCGTCATTTTATCAATTTAATTTTTCTCTTCAATAAATTCTAATTAGTAGATCTTAGGAAATTTATTCGGATCGGTTTCGTGCATGACGTTATAAATAACATCAAATACATCATCAACCGATGGTTTTGAAAAATAATCACCATCGCTGCCGTAGGCCGGACGGTGTTCTTTTGAAGCAATGGTAACAGGTGCCGAATCCAAAAATTGGTAACCGCCCTGCTCTTCTAAGATCTTTTGCAAAATATAAGCACTAGCACCTCCAGGCACATCTTCATCCAACACCACCAACCTATTGGTTCGTTTTACTGATTCAACAATACTATGATGAATATCAAAAGGCAAAAGCGTTTGCACGTCAATCAATTCAACCGATACACCGTGCTCCGCCAGTATTTTTATCGCTTCTTGAGCGATCCTTACACTTGATCCGTAAGTTACCAGTGTAACATCATTTCCATGAACCAAAATTTCGGGAATACCTAAAGGAATTTTGTATTCTCCTAAATTACTTGGCAGTCTCTCTTTTAAACGGTAAGCATTTAAAGGTTCAACTATTAAAGCAGGTTCATCGCCTTCTAATAAAGTATTATAAAATCCTGATGCCTGGGTCATGTTCCTTGGTGTACATACATAAATACCGCGACAGGCATGCACGATCATTCCCATTGGCGAACCGCTATGCCAAACCCCCTCTAAACGATGGCCTCTGGTTCGAATGATAACAGGAGCCTTTTGTAAACCTTTTGTACGCCACTGAAGCGTGGCAAGATCATCGCTCATCACTTGAAGCGCGTATAATAAATAATCTAAATACTGAATTTCGGCAATGGGGCGTAAACCTCGCATGGCAAGTCCTATTGCCTGTCCCATAATGGTAGCTTCCCTAATACCGGTATCAAATACACGGTGTTCGCCATATTTTGCTTGTAATCCCTCGAGGCCCTGATTAACGCCGCCAATTTTACCGGAATCTTCACCAAAGATCATTACCTGCGCGTACTTTTTTAAAATGGCATCAAAATTATCGCGTAAGATCTCGCGCGCGTCAACCATTTTCACTTCCTCCGTGTATTCAACGGCCTTCGAAGAAATATTTAAGCTGTTTTTTGGTGACTGCGAATGTAAATAAGAACTATAACGGTCGTGATTTTCAATTTTCGAAAGACTTAACCATGAAATGAGTTTTTCGCGTGCTGATAATTCCTCTGACATAACTAAACGTAATACTTTTTTTACTGCGGCATGAATATCTTTACGGATCGGTTCTTTAATGTTGTTCAACTCATTCTTAATAGTTGCGATCGAAGCGGAGGCAGTGCTTTGTGCGATGAGATCATCCATCAGGGCGCTTACTTCTGTAACTTCGTTTTTAATGGGTTTTAAATAATTGGTCCACGCATTGTTTTTTCCAACCCTAACCGCCTCTTTGGCATCTTCCTCAATTTTATCCAATACGGCTTCGGTACTCAACGCGTTCTCAATGATCCATTCCCGCATTTTTTTAATGCAATCAAAATCATTTTCCCATTGCAATCGTTCTTTCGATTTATAACGCTCGTGCGAACCGGATGTGCTGTGCCCTTGCGGCTGAGTTACTTCTTCAACGTGTACTAAAACCGGTACATGTTCTTCTCTGCAAATTCTTGCCGCTTTTTCATAGGTTTCGCACAAATGGGCGTAATCCCATCCTTTGGTTTTAAATATCTCATAACCTTTTCCGCCATTCTCTCTCTGAAATCCTTTTAATATCTCTGAAATGCTTTCTTTGGTGGTTTGATATTTTTTTGGGACAGAAATACCATGACCATCGTCCCACACCGATACCAGCATTGGTATTTGTAAAACACCAGCGGCATTAATGGTTTCCCAAAATAATCCTTCCGAAGTACTGGCATCTCCAATAGTACCAAAAGCAATTTCGTTCCCTTTATTGGATAAGGATAAAAATTCGCCTTGTTGAAGATCTTTATTGATCCTAAAAAAATGGGAAGCGTAAGCTAATCCTAACAAGCGCGGCATTTGACTGCCGGTTGGAGAAACATCAGAAGAGGAGTTTTTTTGATCAACCAATGCTTTAAAGCTGCCATCTTCATTTAAACTTTTAGTGGCAAAATGCCCGCCCATTTGCCTGCCGGCACTCATTGGTTCACGTTCAATATCTGTATCGGCATACAAACCTGCAAACCATTGCTGAATGGTTACGGCGCCAATGGCCATCATAAAGGTTTGATCACGGTAATAACCGCTTCTGAAATCACCATTTTGAAAAGCTTTTGCCATTGCTATTTGTGGCAATTCTTTTCCATCACCAAAAATGCCAAATTTAGCTTTGCCGGTTAGAACCTCTTTGCGTCCCAATAAACTGGCTTGCCTGCTTTCATTCACAATACGAAAATCATTCAACACAACTTTTTTAAAATCATCAAATGATAGGCCGTTTGTTATACTGGTTTTTCCTTGCTTTTCCATTGTAGTGTACATTACAAATATAAAATTTGAAGCGGATATAAAAAAATAATAAAGGCAGTTTTGACACTTAGCTAACAATCATTATTTGAGTATAAAACAAGCATAAAAGCCCACCTGTAAAAACTTTTCAGGTCAAAAAGCATAATTTTTTATAAAATTTAATAATTTGGCTTTAAGTATATTATCATAAGCTTAAATTTGCATGTTTACACACAATAACTATGTCAAATAATAGTGAGATTATTAAGTGTCTTATCATAGGATCAGGTCCCGCCGGTTATACCGCAGCAATTTATGCAGCAAGGGCTGCGCTAAAACCAGTGATGGTTACAGGGATGCAACCGGGTGGACAACTTACCATAACAACCGAGGTTGAAAATTATCCCGGATATCCCAATGGAACTCAAGGTCCGGCCATGATGGAAGATTTTAAAAAACAAGCCGAACGCTTTGGAACCGAGATCCGGTATGGCTATGTAAATAAAGTTGATTTTAGTGGGCCAGTTCACAAAGTTTGGGTTGATGAAACTACTGAATTGCAAGCTCATACTGTTATTATTTCAACAGGAGCTTCAGCTAAATGGCTTGGTTTACACAGTGAAGAACGCTTGAATGGTTTTGGCGTTTCGGCCTGTGCCGTTTGCGACGGATTCTTTTTTAAAGGTCAGGATGTGGCTATTGTGGGCGCGGGAGATACCGCTGCCGAGGAAGCAACCTATCTTTCTAAATTATGCCGGAAAGTTTACATGATCGTGAGAAAAAGTGAAATGCGTGCCAGTAAAGCTATGCAAACACGGGTTTTAAATACGCCTAATATTGAAATACTTTGGGATTCCGAAACAGAAGAGATATTAGGAGAAAAGACCGTTAACGGCGCTCGTGTAAAAAACCTTAAGACCGGACAAATTCGCAATCTGGAAATTAGCGGTTTCTTTGTGGCGATCGGACACAAACCAAACACCGATATGTTCAAAGGCTGGATCGATATGGATGATCATGGTTATTTAAAAACCATTCCTGGTACCAGCAAAACAAAGATCAAAGGTGTTTTTGCTGTAGGAGACGCCCAGGATAAAGTATACCGTCAGGCTGTAACGGCGGCCGGAAGCGGTTGTATGGGCGCGCTGGATGCTGAACGCTACCTTGCAGAAATTGGCATTCATTAACTT
>JBGASH010000079.1:0-13092 GCA_044229775.1 Bacteroidia bacterium | reverse complement strand
TTAAGCACGGACCCGCGCTTCCTGTAGCAGTACCAATACCGTTGTACGAGAAAGCCGGTGTATAGGTCATATACGCGTTTCCCTGATTACAAGCGATAGAAGGAGAGATCGCGGTATTGTTGATGTCCACGAAATTAATACCAATATTTTGAGAACAGCCTAACTGGGCAAAAGTTTCACTATTAAAAGCGAAACTAAACAAGGCGATTAAAAAAAGTAATTTATGTCTCATCTTTTATATTTTATTTTTCAGTGGTTGTTGAATTTTTCTTGTATTCCGGTTTTACCTTGGTAGAGTTGTTGCTCACCCAAATATCAATTATAGCGTCATATTTTTGTGGGGTGCTGTTAGCATAATCATATTTCGGAAAATCTTGTGGTATAATTCCATCGATCATCATCGCTTTTATCTGAGCATCTTTAAAATTATAATCAGACGGTGTGGCCGGTTGCAATAAAACGCTATTAGATTTGTGTTTTAATGGCGGAACAGCTTTGGTATTAGCAGTGTTAGAAGTTTGATCAACGTTTTGCGCCCAAATATTGGATTTCGATAAAACGATGAAAAGGACTAATAAAGCAGATTTTTTCATGGATTAAATTTTGTCAAAAATATACAAAAAAAATCAAGAAAACATAACATTTTATCCATAAATATTGATTTTCATTAAAACAGGGGTGTTAATAGCCTAAATTGTTTTAAAAAACAACCAAAAAACTACCTTTTTCGGGCGGATTCCAGTTTATTAAGGAACCCCGAAACCTGGGTATTTCCGGGGTTAATTTTGAGGACCTTGTTATAATAGTTTATACCCGAAATGGTGTCTTTTTCCATCATGTAAAGATTGGCCAATACCAGATTGAATTGTTCTGATTCAGGCTTTTTCTGAACCATTTTAGTAAAAAAACCGATACCTTCCTTAATATCAAATTTCCTGTAAACATCTGCCAACACCGCGTAGGCCGTCATAAAGTCACCATTGCGGTCCATTTCGGTGGCTTTTAGTAAATAGTTTTTTGATAAATTAAAGTTATTCAGCCTGTAATAAGCAATACCTAAATTACAGTACATTTCTTTTCGTTCTTCACCCAAGCGTAATGCCGCATTTAGATAAATGATAGCTTCCTGAGGATCGTTCTTAAAATTGAGAAGTATATAAGACAAATTATTGTAGCAACTGGTACAGGAAGAATCGATATTTATGGCGTTTTTCAGATACGTCTCACATTCCTGTAATCTTTGAAATTTGTCGTTTTCTTTTATTAATCCGCTTTGGCGATTGATCTCTAAAAGTACTTCGCTGCAATAAAGTTGCGATAACTTAACAGACTCAGGGTATTTTTTTACATCGCTTTCAAACAACGTTAATTTGTTTTTCCATTCGGTATTTCGGGTAATGATCAAACCTGTACAAATTACGGCTATTGCTATAGAAACGGTCTTCTGGCGGAGATCAAACTCGGAGATCTTAGAAGGGAATTTTTTCAGTTTATTATTGAAGAAAATAATTTTTGTGAGGAAAATGGCAAAACCTATAGAGGCAAAAAACAAAAAGCGATCGGCCACTATACCCGGCGCGGGCTTAGGATAGTTCAAATACATGCTAATAGAAACACCAAAAAACACAATGGCATACCAATACCAGTTTGGGTTTTTGAACCACTTAAAAAATCCCCACACCATAACCGGAATGGCCACCATGCCCATTAAAGCATACAAAGAGGTGTATGAAAAAACCGGAATGGCGTTATAGCCGTAAAAGCACGACATTTTATTGGGAAAAAAGAGCATTCGTAAATAAAATCCCATACAATTCAATAGAGTGCTTGCTCGTAATGCTAATGTTTTTTCGAAGAAAAGTGGATTTTCAAAATAGAGCATAAGGCGGTGTTTTATACCTTTTGCAAGCAAGTGGCTTTTTAAGTATTTGAAAACGTAATACGATAAAAGAAAAAGAACCAGCACGGAGATAATATATTTGAACCCTCCCTTTTGCTTTTGATAAATGAGTAATGGAATGGTAAGTAAATAGGGCAGCACTTCAAACTTACTTAAAAAGGCAGCGGCAATTAAAACAAAACCCAATATCCCTTTCACTATTTTTTTTGATTCAGAGAACTCTAAAAAATTGATAGCGCCCCAAATGGTAAAAATAAAGCACAATAAAATATCGCGGTTCTTAAAACTTCCTACTACTTCGGTATGAACAGGAATGAAGGCAAAAATAAGAACGCATACTGCAATTATAAAATCGCTGTGATCACTAAAAACTATTTTCAATAGTTTGAAAAGTAAGATCAGGCATAAACCATAGAGCAAAATATTAAAAAAGTGACTAACGGTTATACTTACGCCGAAGATCTGGTATTCAATCGCGAAAGAAACTTTTACCAACGGGCGGTATTCGTAGGTATTACCGCTTTCGTCGATCACGTGAAAGGAAGTAAAAATTTTGGGAATGGCTTTAATGCCTTTCGCTGCGATGCTTTTTTTACCTGCTACCAATTCGTCATCCAGACCGTAATCGTTTTTAAGCGTGTTGCCATACAAGAAGAAGGCCGTCAAAAGAAAAATAAGCTGGTATTTATTTTTTTGTATAAAGGTTTTGATGGTCATTCAGGCACTAAAGTAAAAATTTTAAATTAAAGTGTTGGCAAAGAATACACTTCATCATATTTTTTGGCAGCTGCCTGCTGCGAATAAATTATTTGAGCCTCTTTGCTAATAGCATCCCGCGATAAGTTTTTTGAAAACAATTCCTCCGTTTTATCAATAAAAACGGAAATGGGTGCTTTTAACTCTAATAATTTACCATTATTGTTCTCCGTCATCATTTCCTTGATCCCGCCGGTATTAAAAGCAATTGCCGGCGTACCACAGCAAAGCGATTCGGAGATGGTATTGGGAAGGTTGTCGTCGTACGACGTGAAGAGCAGGAGGTCTGAAGCGTTATACAATGTAGCCAGATGTTTTTCATCTTTAATATATCCTGTTTGTATGATATTGGCTTCTTTTTCAAAGTTCCTTGAATGGTCGCCGCAAATTATTATTTTAAACCCACGCTCTATCAAGGCAGGTACAAGTAATTGAAAATAGTCAAATCCCTTCCTGCCATATTTGAAATTTTCGTTCACATATAAAACCACTTTATCGGTTTCTGCAAAGTTAAATTGTTTACGGCAGTCCGCTTTGTTCAGCATTTTATAAATTGATGTATCAACCGGATTTTTTATAACAACAGAATTTTCTTTTCGCCCAAATCCGCTTTTTAATAAATTATCTATAATGTATTGCGACGGGCCAACGAAAGTAACAGGATGTTTAGAGTAAAATTCTTTAAGGAAGATGCTGTTTTTCCTGATCTCATTCTGCCACTTGTCGGTTTCAAAAAATGAATTTGGGTAATGATATCCGCCGCTAAATGGAAAATGATCGTGTAAAGTAATTATCGTTTTTTTTGAATGAAACTTCATAAATCTCTCCCAATCTAAAAATCCGGAGGTCCAGTGAATATTTACCACATCGGCACCTTTTACCATTGGATGGTCGTTAACATTCCACACTGCATGATAAAGCGAGAACAGTTCATTACTTTTATTGGTTTTTAATTTCAACTTGTCAGTATACAAACGGTTCTTTATTTTAAAGAGAATATTTTGGGTAAAGGAAAGGTGTTCTCTAAAATCCACTATCCTGTTATCTTCAACCGTTTTGTACAATGCGATCATGGTTGAATCCATTCCCGAATCGGCGAGGGCCTTATTTATTCTGCGGCAAGCCGTTCCTGCGCCGCCGTTACAATACGTATTGAGATGAACTACTTTCTTCATTGGGCGTTAATGCAATTAGCATTCATGTATTGAAATAAGGAATTGATCTCATCAGGTATAGCGGTTTCCACTGTTGTATTTTCTTTTTTCTTCACTTGTTTTGCCAGTTCTTTTTCGGATACTTTTCCAGCCTTTAAAAAAGCGGCAAGTTTTAGGATGGACTCTTCAGGGTATTTGCAAAGATTTTGATGAGAAAAGAATGCGATGTGGCGGTTGCCATTCTTATGTTCATTACAAGCCGCGGTATAGTAAGAAGCATAAAGGCGATGGTCGGCAATTGGTGATAAGAGTTTAGCGCCCTGAATGGCTTCTGCCGGCGGTTTAAAAACGAACAAAAGATCAGCTGAAGGAAATACTTTTTTAAAATAAGGAAGTTGGACGGCAAAATGCGGATTCTTGATAAATGATCTTTCGGGAAAATAATTAGATGTATACGCCTCCGGATCTACAATGTTATTTTTGAGAAGCGCTTTTATTTTATTCCAATTACTAATGCGGTCATCATGAATTTTTAAAATAGAAAATTTGGCCAGCTTATGTCGGTCACTTTCATTTAACGTTACTTCAGCTATAGCATTATCCGATGGCGGCGCGTCGCCCCATGAATTAGTAAGCAAAAAAAGGTAAAGACTTAATTCCATGAAAAGGTAGTTTTCGAGAAAGCCATCGGGGTTCATTTGCTGGCGCCATCCTTTTCCCTGCAGTAAGTGATTTTCGGGTCCGGTCGAATATCCCATGTCTTTTATTAACCGGGCCGTAATGGTGGTACCGCTCCTGAATAATCCGGTGATTAACAATGGCGAAATATTTTTAGGCGACTTAATTTTTGGTTGGTAAAAGAGGCAAATGAATCGGTATAAAAGATAGGTGCACCAATTGATCTGATGAAAGATAAATCCCGAATTACCAAATCGTTTTGTGTTACCAGTCATATTGTTGTTCTAGAAGTGCAAACAATCTCTCGTTATGTGGCTTATAAGCGTCACGAAGATAACGGAAAGTTTTGGGATCCATTTTATCTGAGGATCCTTCGTTCAATCTTTGAAATTTAAGGTTACTGTACCGATCTATTTCTAAAAAATCTGTTATTTCGTTGTAAACAGCTCCCGGATCTTTAAAAAGCCGCTCACTTGATGTAAAATAAATATTTTTTCGATCAAAGACGTTGAGCCAGTTGGGCATATAATTAGCATAAACACCTCTCTTAAAATAACCTAAGCGCTGTATTACATAATTGTGATAAGGGTCTGATAAAGGATTTTGTGAGGCAGAATTTATCCTGGTTTCTTCCAATTCCAGCGCTTTTTCGAAAGACGCATTTTCGAAACCATTTTTCACCGAAAACTTGTAATGCGAGAAGGCGCGCTCAACCGGATCTCTGAAAATAATAATGATCCTGGCTTTAGGAATACTTTGTATTATTCTCCCAGGGGCTTCGGCGCTGTCAAACGTATTTGTGCTTGCATCTAAGGTTAAAGATCTTTTTCCGGTCTTTAATTGGTGCATTTTCCGGTAAACACGAGTTGCAAAAAATTGTTTGTAGTAGTTATCCCCTTTATTAAAGTTGGTGGTATTGCCATAATAGAATATTTCCTTTTCTTTAGCCGGAATTATTTGCGGATGGGAAATCAAAGCGGCATATAACGAAGACGTACCTCCTTTTTGAACACCCGCTAGAAAGAAGTCGGGACTTATACGTAAAAAAGGCGTAAACCTGCAAAACGCAGAGGGCATAATTTTCTTTTTTTTATTGAAAACAGATGCTTCATTGTAAAGCAATTGATTGAACATAGAACAGGAAATATTTTTTATTGAATTTACTAAAATAATGGTAATCGGACCTGTTCAATGTACTTAATTAAGCTGGTTGATAAAATTCACACCTGGATCAATTCGTTGATAAAAGACCGGTTTCCCATGTTAAGCTTATATTTTTATACCAAACCCCGTTTGTATTGGTATCGCAGGAGCCAGCCTTTGCACCAACTTTTGAAAGGCAATTTGAAAAGCGACTCTACCGAAAAAAGTATTTTGTTTTTTACAGTTCATAAAAGTGCTTCTACCTTTATGAATAGTTTCCTTACCGATCTGGGGAATGAATCCAAACTTTTGCACATCGACTACAACGGGTATTTTGCCGGTTTTTCGGGGCCCGACAAAAATTATTTGAAAAATAAAGATCTTTTGAAGAAAGTTTTCATCAAAAAAGGGTTTATTTATGGGCCTTTAAGGTTTTATTTAGAGATAGATAACATCGATGATTACAAAGTGGTCCTGCTGTTAAGAGACCCCCGCGATGTTTTAACTTCTCAGTTTTTTTCGGTAAGAAACACACATCCTTTAATTACCGAAAGGTACATTGAGAGACGAAAAATTGCTTTGAAAAGCACCATTGACGAACATGTAAGGATGGAGGCAGACCGGTTTTTTAGCACCTATAAAGAATACATTGATAAATTGCTTGGAAGACCCAATGTTTTGTTTTTAAAATATGAAGACATGATCACCAATTTTAATTCTTTTATCAGTAAAATTAATTCGCATATGACCCTGAATTTAACTCCTGAACAATTAAAGAAATTAGATAGAACATCATCTTTTGTTACACAAACAGAGGACTTGAAAAGCCATAAACGAAAAGTAGCCGCGGGCGATCATAAAGAAAAACTTAAACCCGAAACAATTGAATGGCTAAATAGAAAATTCGAAACAATACTGGCGAAACTGGATTACCCTTTAAGATTGATTTGCTAATTTTATTTTAAATTTTTGTATTGAAGTAAATGGTATTTTTGATAAATTGTTTCACCGGTGGCAAAATTGGCGCACATAATCAATGTGGTTAAAAAGGAGGAGAATCCTGAACTTTTTACTGTTCAGAATATAACCATCAATTCGATGCTGCATGCCAAAAATTTGAGCGCAAAAGCCAAAGACATTTCTTTTTTATCGGTAGGTTTTTTTGATAACGATCCGGTGATCCCATCGGAATTCAAACAGTTACCGTCTTTAAAAAACGACACTTTAAGAGCAAGAGTAAGCCAAAACAGAAAATTGCCTTTTATTAAAGATATTCTGGAAACCGCAATGAACAATTCGGAAGCCGATTATTTTATTTATTCTAATACAGATATAGCGGTGATGCCATTTTTTTATGACACTATATTTAATTACATAAACAAAGGGTATGACGGTTTGGTGATAAACCGTCGTCGGATAAAAGATCGGTTCATTCAGGAAGAGTATTTGGAAGCTATGTATGCTGAAGTGGGACAAAGTCACCCGGGTTATGATTGTTTTGTGATAAAAAGGACGGTGCTTAAAAAATTTATTCTCAAAAATTTAAGTGTAGGGATTCCTCCTTTGGGTAATGATCTTTTTCATAATGTTTTTACATTCGCTGAAAATCCAGTATTATTCAGTGAAAAGCATCTGACATTTCATATAGGAACGACTATTATAAAAGATTGGGGTGAGCCGGAAATACAAAAGCACAATTATAAAGAATATAAGGCTCTTCTTAACGAGCTATATCCTCTAATGGACGCAGATAAATTTCCTGGTGCAGAATTAGGATTTTTTGCGCGGCATTTCAAGTGGTTGATGAATTTCATGTTTTCGTATCCGCTGATGTTTAAATTGGATATGAAAAGGGGTTTCAAAAGAAAAAAAATTGAAAAAGGATCTTCTGTCAAGACGCAACCGTATGTTGAATGGTTAATTCGCAAATCGGGTTTTAAAGATCCTTAACGAATGGCATTTTTTCCCTTAAGTACGTGACGGAGTTTTCGCAGGAAAATATTCTTTTTATTTTCACTTCTGAATATTTCAAGATCTTGTTTCAGTTTTGTTGAATATTGAATAAGCTTATCTTCAAATTTCTTTTTCCCGTGTTCCCAAAGTAATTTGTCAAATCTTGTAAAATGTTTGATGAGTTCTTTTGTTTCAGTATCAAAATCTTCAACTACTTCTGTTTTTTTTCCTTCATTAAGGCGAATGTAATAGGGCCGATCCCAACCTAATTCGTATTGCAAAAGCAAAAGGCTTTCGTCGTATTTTTCAACAATACCGAAAGTTTTAAAATGCTCATCAAAATTTTTGATGGCCAATTGCAAATGACTATCATTAATAGTATCCCAGGGCTGTCCAATCGCCCCCGATAAATAACGCACCATGCAATTGTCAAAATTCAAGAATTCACCCGAACGGATGAGTTGTTTCAACGTAAAATGATCTTTGCCAAATACTTTCTTTGCTCTTCCTTCCTTGTGTCCAAGCACATGATAGTAATGCGAAATAAATCGCCGCTCCGGTTCTCTTAAAAACGTGTAGTAAGTGCCCCCTGCGGGATGAAAACCGGTTCCGTGCCACCAAAAATGGCCTTTCACAACACCGTATTTCAGTTTTTCCGGATCAGGCATCTTTTCCCAGGCAATAACATCCTTTTTTGTAATTATCGTGAACCGTTTTTCGGAAAGATATTGATGGCGAATAAGCGCATGAAAAGTGATCCCTCCCGTTTTAGGGATATGCATAAAAAGAAATGGCTTGGGAGGTAAATGCATGGTAATTTATTTTCGGATTAGGAGACCATTAACTTGATCTTTTTTGAATGTTCGTTTTTAAGAGAGCGCAAACGCTCTATTAGGAATTTGGATGAAATATTTTCTTTATCGTCAATAATAAGTTTAATGTTTCCTTGAGCATCAATTACTTTGCGAATGGGTTGTACCGAATTAAAATAATTTTCGGCTGTTAAAATGTATTGTTGATTGTAAATATTTTCCTGGCCATCGCATAATTTGTATCCTAATAGCTTATTGAAATGGATCGACCTTAAGTTGTCTCTTAAAACTTTAATGTAAGTGCTTTTCATTCCTAAATAAAAAGAAAAATCGGTTAGCAACAGTGAGGCCTTTGAAGGATAAAAAGTTTCCTGATAGTCTCGATCCCAAATAAATATCCCACCATTAAGCGTGATACCTTCTTCCCAGTTGATCTGAGTTCCTGAAATTAGTCCAATGGTTTTGCTTTCGGTAATAATAAGAAAGTAATTATTATTGATGTTATTTATAGAACTGAACCATTTTTTTTGCATACCTGGTGTAATGTATTCTCGGTACTCCATAAAGGGCCGTATCAAAAAAGAATTTCTCCAGTATCTTACCAGCTCAATATCCTGTTCACTTAGGCGTTTAAGTTTTATGCCGTAACCCTCAATTATCATTTTACAATTTCGCGAATAGAGTAGGGCGGGCGATTTTGCTGAGATTGGTATAATTTATATAAGTATTGACCAATGATTCCCAAACAAAACATGATTACACTCGCCGAAAATAAAATGGTAACAATAATACTTGTATAACCCAACGGAACCTGATGCACCAATTTCCGGTAAATGAAACGAACGCCAAGACCGAAACTGATTACAGAAAAAAGCAAACCCAATCGTGTCATCAGTTTTAATGGAACTGCCGAATAATTTACAACAATATTAAAATAAAGGTTCATCAATTTTCTAAGGCTATAGCCGGAAGTACCGTGTTTCCGGTTATCATGTCTCACTTCCGCATAAGCGAAAGAAGAAGTGTACCAGTAAAAAACTTCGTCGAGGTAAAAGAAATTTTGTTTATAGCCTTCAACTATTTTTTGTACAATGTCTTTTTTGATCAAACGGAAGGAAGAACCTAGTCCGGAAGCGCCGGCAGCCAGTTTGGCCGATTTTTTAACCATATAGCTTCCCGAATTTCTAATAGCCGAATGTTGTTTGGAAGTATAGATCCCATAAGTAACATCCGCATTGGTTTCTTGTTGTTTTGCGATCAATTTTAAGATCTCTTCCGGTGGATGCTGAAGATCGTCGTCAATGGTAACAATAAGATCGCCGGTACAAAAATTGAATCCGCAAAATAAGGCCGAATGTTGACCGAAATTTTTTGTCAGTTGAATGGCGATGATGTCCGGATGTCTTTTTTGAAGCATTTTCAAAATATCCCAGCTGCCGTCTGTACTCCCATCATCGATCATTAATATTTCAAATTCCTTACCTGACAAGGCAGAATTAATGCGTTGAACAAGTTCTTCCAGCGAGCCCTTACTGTTATAAACCGGAATGATGATAGAATATTTAACTTGTTCCGACATTAGTAATTCAATAGCAGGCCTCCGTCCATAATTAAATTAATTCCGGTGATCCATTTGGACGCGGGTGAAAGTAAAAAAACAGCAGCATTCGCAACGTCGTCGGGATAACCTGGTCCTAATGGATATTTACCAACGTGAGCGTCGAGTGCTTCTTTCGTAAGAAAATCTTGTGAGGCTTCATATACTGGCGTTTTTACCATGGCCGGACAAACACAATTAGCTCTGATCTTTTGAACAGAATATTCTAAAGCAATTGTTCTGCAAAAGGCTTCAACAGCTGCTTTCGACGCGGCGTACATGGAACTGCCACGATGTGGGTGTTGTCCGGCAATAGATGAGATAAATACCAGTGAAGCGTTGTTGTTTATTTTTTTTGACTTGAACAATTTTGTAGAGAGATATATTACCGAATAAAAATTAGTATGAAATGTTTCGTTGATCTTTTTCTCATTTAAAAAACCAATAGGAAATAGCTTTACAACTGCTGCGCAATGTACAACGCCGTCTAACCCGGGGACAGCGGCCACCAATTCGTTCATTTCAGTTTCCTGTAACATATCGCAAAGCAAGGAAAGGTGACCTTTTCCTGCAAGTGCCGATAATGTTTCGTCGAGGCGTTTTTTATCGCGACCGGTAATGATGAGTTTAGCGCCGGCCTCGGAGCATTTAATGGCGGTTTCGCGTCCAATACCTGACGAGGCGCCTGTAATTAAAATGGTTTTATTATTTAAACTAAACGCGTTCATATTTCAATAAGGTCGGGTATCACTAAGTTTTCGGTATTAAGGATCACATTTGACCAGGAAAGACCAGCGCCAAATCCTGACAAAAGTAATTTTTTTTGGCCGGGTTTTGATAACTGTTCTTTTAATTCGCTTACCATGGTTAAAGGAATGGAGGCGGAGCTGGTATTTCCAAATTTTTTAAGGGAATAAGGAACTTTTAGCGGATCAAATTTTAATTTTTTGCGAATGGTTTCGTTCATTAGCAAATTAGCCTGATGCATTACAAAAAAATCGATCGCATTAAGTGGAATTTTACTGTAGGCTAAAAGTTCATTCACGCTTACCGGTACTTCTTTTACTGAGAAAGAAAAAACATCAAGACCTTTTAACCAGAGGTGGCGTTTATTTCGGGTGATCCCTTTTTCTACTTCCACCATATCGTAAGTCTTTTCAGATATGGGATTTCTTAAACCGCCATCGGGAATAATAATAGTTTCGTAACCCGAACCGTCGCTAAACATATTAAAATGCCATTCATCGTTTCCTGAAACTTCCAGTGCAGCGGCACAACCGGCATCCCCAAATAACGGATAAGTGCTTTTATCTTTTTTGGAAAGGGAAGAAGTGGCCACATCGCCAACCAACAACAAGCTTCTTTTAATGCCGGCGGTTTTCATGAGCGAAGAAGCTATGCCCAGACCGTAAGTAAAGCCCGAACAACCTAAAGTGCTGTCAAATGCCATGCAGGTTTTAGGCAGGCCTAATCTTTCTTGTAGAATAATAGAAGTGCAGGGTAAAAAATAATCAGGTGATTGCGAAATAAATATTAAAAGACCAACACTACTTCTTTCCCACTTCAGATCATTCAATAGTTTTTCGGCAGCTTTATAACACAGATCGGAAGCGGTAACGCCGTTTTGTGCCATCCGGCGGTTTTCAATGCCGGTGGTTTTTATCAGTAATTCTTTTTCGCTTTGGTTTACAAGATCGTAATCGAAATTGCTTTCGTTGTGAGACGGAACGCAGGCGCTAACTCCTGCCATTCTCATGTTATTTATTGAGAAACAGGCCATCAGGCTTTTTTCGATTGGATGAGATCAAAAAGTCGGGAGATGGTTTCTGTTGATTTAAGATCGTAACCGGTTAGTGCAACATCGTATTCGATATCTACCATGGCGATTATAATAAGTGCATGCATGGAACTCCATTCGGGCAACGCTCGGTAATTGGTATCAGCCTTTAAAACGCCTTTTGGTAAAGTGTCTATCGACTCTTCTATCTTAATAATGAAATCATCCAAAGTCATAACCAAATATACGCAGATTTTATAATTCAGAAAAATTATAATAAGCGAAATAGTTCGGTTAAAGTTCAGGGTTTACGATCTTTTTTTCTGTTCTTTAAAAAAACCTAAAGACGCCAAAAAGAAATGACCCCTTACTACTAGATAAAGCGGGAACCCTTCGATGAAGTATTGAACTTTTTCAAGAAAATTGATGGATACTGTTGGTGAATAGTTGAATTGTAAAGCGGTTTTAGAACACCAAAATTCAATTCGTTTCACTTGACGAATGGAGAGCCCTTTTTGCCAGGAAGATAATCTTGCAGGGTTGATAGGCTTGGATAATTGCCTTATTTTTTTGATACGTCTTGGATGGACGATTGTTTCTAACAGGGCCAGATTTTTTTCAAAGACCTTATAGTACTCCAGCATTTCATCAGAATAGGATAATCCAAAAAAATCGCAAACTTCTTTCACTGATAAAGGAGCATTGGTTGTAAAATCCTCATATCGCAATACCATACATCTTTCGCCTCTTTTTTTTTGGTTTCTGTTGATCAGTCGCATGTGGTTAAGCCAGAAAAAGGAATAAAGGTGCGCCGATACCAGTTTGCCGCGATTACCAAGGTTTTCATAAGTGGATAAAACATAGGCGCGATAGTCGCGTATCATAAATAAGAATTTAGCTTCCTTGAATAGGGGGGCCAGATCATCAACTCTCATAGAATATAAAGGATTCTTATCGATGGCAACCCGTATTTTTTTATCTGGAAATAAAAATGATGAGTAATTCATGTGAATTTTTCGGCATAACTGATCGTAGGAGATTTTTTGCCCTATTTTTAAGTCCTCAAAAAACGCCTGATAATTAAAAGCAAAGATCATCAAATTTTTATTGGCCATTTTTTTTGAAAAATAGGCCGTCAGATCATTGATCAATTTCAGGGTAACGGTTTCAACGTCCTTGTATTTTTGATAGAAATGCGTAACATGTTTTATTTCGGGTAGGGCGATGCATTCGGGATGAGTATTCAAGATCCACATCAGGAGAGCAGTTCCCGAACGCCCTGGTCCTAAGATAAAATGAACGTTTACATTATCGGAATTTTC
>JBGASH010000078.1:0-14073 GCA_044229775.1 Bacteroidia bacterium | reverse complement strand
ATCTTTTCGGCAAGTTTTATCTTATAGTTAGTTCTATCGGCGAGGAAACAGGTTTTTTTAGCGGCCCCGCTTTTGGTTCGGTTGGTTGAATTAACGTAAAGTTCGGCCACTTCATTCGACTTCTTAGCGGTAAATTTGAATTCGCCATTCTCGTCGGTTATTACTTTATAAACAGAATCCTTTATCCGAAGAAATACTTCGGCATGAAGCACACTTTGCTTTTTATTAGAAAGGATCTTTCCTTTTATTTCTACCTGATCGTTTTGCCCCGCTAAAAAACCAAATACAAAAAAAGCAAACGCCGCAAAGAAGATCCTTCTCATAACTGATTACTTGATCACAAGTTTGGTTTTATACTCGTCATTTCCTTTTTGGAGAACGAACATGTACGAACCTTTAGCAAGACCTTCGAGGTTAATAGGGAAAGAATTTTTACCTACCTGTGCTGTTCCGGTTTCTTCTTTCACCACTCTTCCAACAGCATCCATGATCTTGTAAGTATAATTTCCGCCATTTGCAACCGAGAAATCAACTGTAGCTTTATCGAACGCCGGATTTGGGTAAACCTGAACATTGTAATTATTTGAACCAACTTCTTTAATACCGGTGCAAGGATCAACCATAATTTGGACTGAATCCACTTTTGAGCAACCATTAGCATCGGTACCGGTTACCCAATACCAGGTATTTTGTGTTGGATTCGCTACAGTTGTACCTCCTGTAGTATTATCATACCATACATAAGACACACCGCCATTAGCAGTAAGTGTAGTACTTTCTCCAGAGCATATAGTATGCGAGCCGGCTGATATGAAAATAGTAGGAAGCGGATTAACCGTTACAGTTGTTTGCTGCGCATCGGTACATCCAAATGAATTTCCTCCTGTAACAGTATAAACAGTTGTTGTAACCGGATTAACGGTTATGGTAGGTCCGTTAGCGCTATTGCTCCAGGTATAAGTAGTAGCACCACTGGCGCTTAAATTAACATTGCTGCCGCTACAAACCGTTGTCAACGGAGATACCGACACCGTAGGCGCCGGATTTACAACTACAGTTACTTGCTGGCTGGTACTACAATTAAAAGCCGTTGAAGTGAAAGAATAAACCACTGCAACGGTTCCTGTGGTAGTATTGATCAATACCTCATTCGGATTTGAACCTTGGGGTGTTGTAACTGCCGCGTTACTAATACCGGCAACTGCAGCTCTGGTCCAGCTATAAGTACTTCCCGCTTTAGGACCCGACGGTGTATAAGAGAATGTTGAGTTGCTACATACTGCCGGTGGAGATAAACTGCTGGTTAAATAAGGATACGGTACAAACGGAATTGGTTGAGATGCGATACCATTGGCTATTACTTGTAAAGAATACGTTCCCCAAGGGACATTAGGCGTTACAAACTGTGCCGTATCGGCCTTATTACCCCTTTGCACACCGGTACTATTCCAATTTGAAGTACGGGCATAATAAACATTTGCTCCTAATGTAAGTCGAACAAGCGGATAGTTGGTATTATTTTGCCAATCGTCGCCATAAGAAGAACCTTCGGATATACCATTAAATAATTTACCGGTCATAGTATAAGTATTACAGCCGTTTTGATTAATGGTATTAACGGTAGGTTGCCATGAAGCAAGTGGTCCGCCGGTTGGCGTATAAACAAAGTACAAGTTTGTATCCTGGCGTGAAACTAAAACTTTACCATCGGGCATATTCATAAAATTGTAATAGTAACAAGGCGTGTTGGTATAGGGCTGTACCGGTAGGTAAATTAACTTGTGTGAAAATATTAGTAGTATAATCAAATTCGAAAAAATAAGTAGGCGATTTAAATACGTTACCTGAGGTTGGGGTAGGAGAACCAGCGCAAAGGATCTTACCATTTTTCATTAGCACTGCACCTGCATCTGTTTGACCAAGATTCATTGGCATTACCGGACCAACAGACCATGTACCCGGTGCTGTTGAACCCGAAGGAGTATAATAAACTGTTTTACCGGTTGCTCCAATATAAAATACTCTTCCATCAGGTAATAATAATCCAGCACCGGTTTCATCGCCATAAGGATCATATAAAGCTACAGGAACTGTTGCATCAACGGTCCATTGATTTAAAGCAGGAATATAACGCTCTGAGTTTGTACTTAGCCGGTCAACCATTAAAAAACTTCCGTCAGGTAATTTTACCCAGGTAGATTCGTTGTGAATTCCGAGACAAGCCGGAGCTGCACTGAAAGTGTTATTTGACGGATTATACATAATATTTGTTTTTAAACCACAGCAAACATTAGCCTGTAAAACGCGACCATCTTCCAATATTTCAGAGTTAGCATCACTAATAGTGTTACCGGGTAGTGGTGTTTGCGTCCAGGTATTGGTAATGGGGTTATACACGTCGCCAGCTTTATTTCCATAACCCGTGCCATACTCGCCACCTAATGTATAAGCGACCATCTTTTTAATAATTGTGAAGAGATATATAAACGGGTGCTCGCCATTGGGGGAAGCTGTGACCAGGTTCCGGTCATGTAGTTACCATTAGCATTAGGGGTTAATTTATCCCAAATATTTCCTATTCCATCACCTCCACCGGCTTCGGTTTTAATAACAATAGAACCATCACTTAAGGTGATAGCGGTACCGCCATTGGGGTTAATTCCGGTTAACGGCGCAAACGTTCCCTGAGCAAAATTTTGCTGACTTAAAAAAGCAAGCATTCCGCCTAATAAAAATTTAGCGCTGTTCTTTGATAGTAAAGTTAGTTTCATGGTTATGGTCTTTAAATATTAAAGGTACTAAAATTAATTATTTACTCAAAATCTTG
Organism: Bacteroidia bacterium; assembly: GCA_044229775.1. Lineage (GTDB taxonomy): Bacteria > Bacteroidota > Bacteroidia > B-17B0 > Aurantibacillaceae > JAHEYG01. The sequence goes on along the minus strand of JBGASH010000078.1, from coordinate 11,246 downwards.
AATTCTGTCCTTCTGTTATTCTGACGGCCGGCATCGGTATCGTTGGTGTCGATGGGTTTGGTTTCGCCATATCCTTTTGCGGTCAAGCGGTCGGAAGGTATACCATGGCTTATCAGATAACTTACAACTGATTGCGAGCGGCTGTCCGATAATTTCATATTATAATCGTCTGAACCTTTACTATCCGTGTGAGAACCCAATTCTATTTTGATGGTTGGATTTTCGGTCAATAATTTTATTAAACGGTCTAACTCGTTCGCCGATTCCGGTTTAATAGTAGCTTTATCAAAATCAAAGAAAATGTTACGTAACACAATAATGCTTCCCACTTCCACTTTTTTAAGCGCCACATCTTTTACGAATTCCTGATAATCGGCCGTTTGTTCTAGAATAAAGTTCTCTGAATGGAATAGATAATTTTCTTTTGTTACCGCGATACCGTAATTCTTTCCAGCCGGCAAAGTAACAAGGTATCTTCCGGTAGAACTATTAGACCTGAATGTGGCGATCAATTGATTTTTTTCGTTGTCGATCAAATTAATAAACGCCTCCAGTGGAGCGCCGGTCTTTTCATCGGTAATAACACCCTTTAATAAAGCCATTCTGGGGCCTTTGGTTTCAACTGCACCTTCAGCTCTAAGATCTGAAATTGGATGAGCAGCCATAGCCAACAACTGGTCCTCGGTATTTAACATGGGTTGCTTTTCCGGACCCAAGATGGTGATCCTGAAAATATCTTGTCCTCCGTATCCCTCCATACTTGCGCTGGCATAATAACCGTACTTTCCATTCGCCGTCATTACAAAATAAACGTCGTCATCCGGTGTATTAATTGGTTCACCAACGTTCACAGGCTTGGTCCATTTTCCATCGGCACCAATGGTGGTTTTAAAAATATCGAATCCACCTATACTGCCCGGACCATTGGAAGAAAAATACATAGTTTTTCCGTCAGGCATCATAAATACACCATCTTCATCGTACTCGGTGTTAATTGGCGGACCAATATTAATGGCTTTTTCAAATTTTCCTTTTTCGTTAATTACCGAATAATAAATATCATGTCCACCCAAACCTTCTTTACGATCACTGGCAAAATATAATATTTTTCCATCGTAGGAAAATGAGGCAGATGCTTCGTGTTCGGAAGAATTGACCGCTTTACCCAAGTGTTCGGGCTTAGTATAAGATTCTCCTTTTAATTCAGAAATAAAAAGGTCGCCATTATTTTTTCCGCCATTAAAAGTAATGAGCTTTGATCCATCGGGTGATAAGCAAACACCGGCATCGTGCACATCGGTATTAATGGGCGCGCCAATGTTTTGGGCCATTTGGTATTTACCGTTCTTGCGATAAGCGTAATAAATATCTTCAAAAGGTTCGTTAATACCTTCATCAATTTTATTGCCAATACCTCCGGGGCGACGCGAGGTAAATAAGATCATACTCTCATCGGCCGTTATCACAGCAGAGTAATCATTGTAAGCCGAATTGATCTCTGGACCCGCGTTATCAATAAATGCGCGCACAGGCGTTTTAGAAAGTTCCTTACCCGTTTTTACTTCATCAATTTTTTTATTTACTTTCTTTAATTCGGCTTCATCCTTTTTATCAATTGTTGTTTTATAGGCTTCGTATTCTACAAGTGCCTTATCCCAATCTGATTTTAAATGATAGGCAAAAGCCAGATAAAATTTCAATTTAAGATCAACTGCCGGATTTAACTGCGATGCTTTTAATATATGTGGAAATGCCAATTTTCTTTGGAAGGAGCTTAAATAGCATAAACCTAATCGGTAATTAAGCAGCGCGTTATTAGGATTGAATTCCTGTGCCTTCAGATAAAACGGTAAGGCATTTCGATAAAGTGTTGAGCCTTGTTCAAACAACGCGTTACCTTCTTTAAAAGCATTATTCGCTTCTTTAAATTCATCTTTCCTGTCAGGAAAATTTTTCTTTTCAAATTCTACGTTCTGCGCTAAAAACACAAACGGGAGAACAAATAAGAGGGCGGTATATATAATTTTTTTCATGTGCATATCGTCTTTAAATTATTGGCTGCAATCAACTCCTATGAATGCTTTTGCCGATGTAACACCAAGATCCAAAGCTTTTCTCCAGTCTTCGCAACAACCTACGTCATCCCTTAACATTTGTCGGGCAATTCCTCTGTTATAGTACGCTGGTCCGTTTTTACTATTCAATAAAATGGATTTTGTAGCCATCTCATCTGCCTTCTTATATTCTTTTTGTTTAATGAATACCGAAGCGAGGCCATTATAGGCGGATGCATTAGAAGGATCTTTCTTGATAACTTCTTCAAAATCGGTTTGCGCGTTCTTTAAACTACCTTTTTCCAACCAGGCCGCGCCTCTGTTGTTTTGAGCAATGATATATTTCGGATTTACCTGAAGTGCTTTGTCGTAAGAATCAATTGCCTTTTGGTAATTTTTATTTTCGCGATAAGCCGAACCCAAATTGTTATAAATGAAATCGTCTTTATCATCCAGTGTGATCGCCTTCTCGTAATCGGCAATGGCACCCGCAAAATCACCAAGACCGCGTTTAGCACTTCCTCGATCGTTATAGGCGTAAACATATTTAGGGTCGGTTTCAATGGCTTTATTGTAACGTTCTATGGCCAATTTTAATTCTCCGGCCTCAAAAAGTAACATGCCTTTGTAATAATTAGCTTCTGCGTGTCCCGCCTTAACGGCAAGGCATTTATCTAACCAGTTGCTTAACGAATCTTTTTTATTCTCATTAAAGAATATTAACCCTTTTGTAAATAAGGCATCGGCATTTTGGGGTGATTTAAGAATAACCTTATTGATATCGTTATGCGCTTCGGCATACCGCTTGGCATGTGTTAAGGCAATAGCTCTGTTATAATAAGCTTTATCAAAATCGGGTTTTGCGGTTATACTTTTGGTGAAGAACTCTACTGCCGAAGTGGCATCGCCTTTTTTCATATACTCAAGCCCCGCGTTGTAATCGGCTTCCGCTTGTTGATCGGGTGTAAGACTGGCAGCCACCTTTACGGTATCCTGCCCTCTTGAAATTAAACTAAAACCCAAAATAAAAAGTGTAACTATTTTCTTCATAATACGTTTTTTGACCCGAGCTTTCTTATCAATGCCACTCGATAGTTTCGGGTTTGATTTGAATGAGACTAAAAATACAATTTTTTGAGAAGTTTTAATAAAATTTCAGGGAAATTTTTCAAGAAAAGGTCTGATAAACCACAAAGGCCGAAAGATAGGCTAAACCACTCATATACAAGAGCTGAGTAATGACCCATTTCCAGCTTTTTGTTTCGCGAAGTACCACCGCCATAGTACTCATACATTGCATAGCAAAAGCGTAAAATACCAATAATGATAGACATACCGCAGGCGTATACCTCAACATCCCTGTATTAGGATCCTTTTCTTTTTCCAGTTTACTCCGTATGTTCTCGTTGTTTTCTGAATCTTTGGCACTGTAAATAGTAGCCATAGTACCTACAAATACTTCACGGGCAGCAAAAGAAGTGATAAGGGCAATACCGATCTTCCAATCAAAACCCAATGGTTTAATTACCGGCTCCATTTTTTTCCCTAACCATCCTGCATATGAAGCTTCCAGTTTTTCGGATTCCATCTTAGAGATGAGTTCTTTTTTAACTTTTTCGTTGGGCGCGTCTAAAATAGCTAAATTATAATCGGATTTAATACGCTGAAACTCTTTGTGCGGACCGTGCGAACTTAAAAACCACAAAATAATGGAAATGGCTAAAATAACTTTCCCGGCTTCAAATAAAAATACTTTTATTTTACTTACCACAATTACGCCAATGCTTTTCCATTGTGGCATTCGGTATTTGGGCAACTCCATTATAAAAAAACTTTTTTCACGGTTCTTTACAACCAATTTCAAAACAAAAGCGGTGGCCATGGTGGCTGCAAAACCCAACAAATACATTCCCATTAATGCCATTCCTTTAAGACTCAAAAAACCTAACACTTGTTTATTGGGCATTAAAATAGAGATCAAAAGCGTATAAATTGGGAGGCGCGCCGAACAACTCATTAGTGGAATAACGAAAATGGTGATAAGGCGTTCTTTTACATTAGAGATGGTACGCGTGCCGAGAATAGAAGGTACAGCACAGGCCGCGCCACTAATAACGGGTATAACGGAGCGACCATTGAGGCCAAAACGCCGCATAACCTTATCCATAATAAAACTTACCCTGGCCATGTAACCCGAATCCTCGAGCAAACCAATGAATAAGAATAACAAAGCTATCTGCGGAACAAACACCACAATGCCACTTAGACCTGCCAAAACACCATTCACTAACAGGTCGTTCAATTGTCCTTCGGGTAAAGTGGCGGCCGTTTTTTGCATTAAGTACGAAAACCCATTTTCGATCCAATGCATGGGATAATCGGCTATAAAAAAGATGAATTGAAAAACGACAAATAAGATCGTTAAAAAAATTGCATAACCGAAAAAACGGTGTGTAACAAGTTTATCTAGCCTTTCGGTAACGCTTTTAGAAATTAGCTGAGGAAGCTGAATACATTTGGCGATAATGTAATTAATGGTGTTGAACCTATAAATATTGTCGCTTTCTTCAAATGCTTGAATTTTTTCAGAGTGATCATCGTTTGTAAATTGCGACCGGATCAGATCACTGTAAGATGTTCCCTTAAAATTTGCTTCCTTGAATTTTGAGATATCACAGAAAGAGGAATCCGAAATATTTGCTTGTGTGATTTTTTGTTTTAACAGCGTCATCCCTTCTCCTGTTCGGGAATTAACCGCAACCACCTGCACACCCAACATTCGTTGTAGCTCTTCAATATTTATTTTTAGCCCGCGCTCATTTGCTTCATCAATCATGTTAAGCACCAACACTACAGGAATTTTGAGATCAATTATCTGAGTGGCTAAAAGTAAATGACGTTTTAAATTGGTGGAATCAGTAACAATGACTACCACATCTGGAGCACTTGTGTCCATTCCTAATAATGAACGGCAGGCCACTTCTTCATCAATGGATTTTGGAAATAAACTGTAAATACCGGGTAGATCGGTGATCTGAAAAAAATAATTCTTTGCCTGATCTTTGAACTTAATAAACCCGGTGTGTTTATCAACGGTAACACCGGGATAGTTTCCGGTCTTTTGATTTAATCCGGTTAAAGTATTAAACAGGGTGGTCTTTCCCGAATTAGGATTTCCTGTTAAAGCAATTGAAAGGGTTTTTTCGCCTTCGTTTATTTTTTGTTCCGCTACCTGCATACTTATTCTTCGAGTAATACACCGGCAGCTTCCTCTTTACGCATACTTAAAAGATATCCCGAAATTTCGATGGCTATGGGATCGCCCATTGGCGCAATATTGGCTAATCTGATCTTTTCGCCCGGAATACAACCCATTTCAATAAGACGTAACGCCAGTTCCTTTTGTGCAAAAGATCGAATGATCGCTGTTTCACCTATCTCCAATTCGGCCAAAGTTTTCATAGCTTACAAAGATAGTATTTCGCAGGATTTTTAACATACCTCAAACAGGGTATAACCTTCTGTTTTCGTCTATGAAAATGCTGCATTTGTAAAACCTAAGCCAGCTTTTTTACAGAAATAATTTGATGCTGTTTTGTGGTAAGGAGATTCAATCCTGTATTCTTGTTCTTTAAAAAAGAACCAAAGTTATTCTGAAGGTTAAGCGCCTTTGCGCCATTAAAAATAGCCCACTTTAAAGTCGTTTCAAGATCAATTGTATTAAATTTACTGCCAAGCGCATTTATTTCTGAGATCATCGATAACTCATCGTTACTGGCCAAACTGTCGGTTCCTATACAAATTTGACAATTGTTCTTAATGAAATCGTTCACGTTAGGCAAGGTGTTTTCGATGTATAAATTGGCATTTGGACAAAAACACCAATATAATTCTTTATAAAACGCGTTTGCCCAACGAATATCTTCCTCTGACGAAAAGGTATTATGAATTAACAACAAATTAGAATTTCCTTTAAGGTGCGGCAAATAAGTTTGAATGGATGAAAGTCCGGAAGGTTTAAAAAAATCGATGGGAAATTTTAAAAAATCATACAGCTCGGTAAAACCGCCTTTTTTTTCTTTGAAGAATCTATCTTCCTCTAAACTTTCCTGATTGTGAATGGAAATTGTCGACTTTTGTGCAGCTGAACTTATTTTCGACAGTAATTCCAATGAAACGCTGTATGGCGCATGGGGCACGAGCGAGCCTGTCAAATTCATCTGTTTTAACTCGTCGAGTAATTGTTTCCCCATTCCAAAAATAACTTCGCTGTGAATGGGATTCAAACCAAGAATTTCAATAAAGGAATGATAAACAATTTTTGAATGCGCTTTTTTCTGAAAACTATCTTTGGTATTGCAAATATCTCCTACGGCCACTATCCCCTGCTCCCACATTTTTTTATCGGCCTCTTCAATAGCTTCGTTGATCTGAATCGGAGTAAACTGCAGGCGTTTTCCAATAATTCCTTTTGCGAACGCGATCATTCCGGTTTTTTTCTCAATGGCACCTTTTAAATGACTTAACTCTAAATGACAATGCGCGTTTACAAAACCCGGACAAATAATACCATCGTATTTTTCTATTTTTCCCGGATCAACCGATGCCTTATTTATAAACTCTACAAATTTATTCGCTTCGTCCAAAACCAAAACGGTTCCGGCTTCTTCAAATTTTTGTCCGTTATGTATTTGTGCAGCTTCTAAAAAACGCATGAAACAAAGGTAAGTAAATGCCTGATAATTGAGTATCTTTGCGGCATGTCTGTTAAAAAAGATATACGCAAACTTACGTTCGATCAGTTAACCGAGATCTTCATTAAACATGGTGAACCCGCATTTAGAGCGAAACAGGTTTATGATTGGTTATGGGCCAAGCGGGCCATACATTTTGACGACATGAGTAATTTATCGATACCTTTGCGCGATTGGCTCAATGAGAACTTTGTTATCAACGCTGTTGAGATCCACGAATTACAACGAAGCACGGATAAAACCGTTAAATGCGCGATGAAACTACACGATGGTTATGTGGTAGAAAGCGTATTAATACCTACTAAAACACGAATGACAGCTTGTATTTCTTCACAAGTAGGTTGCAGTTTGACATGTAAATTTTGCGCCACTGGAAAATTAAAGCGTATGCGCAATTTAAATGCCGATGAGATCTTTGACCAAGTGGTATTATTAAAAAAAGAAGCTGAAGAACGTTATGGCATTCCGTTAAGCAATATTGTTTATATGGGAATGGGTGAGCCTTTATTGAATTACGCTGAAGTATTAAAATCGACAGAAAAGATCATTTCTCCTAAGGGTTTAGGCATGAGTTCGCAGAGAATTACATTGAGCACAGCGGGTGTTGCTAAGATGATAGAGAAACTGGCAGATGATGGTGTTAAATTTAATCTGGCATTATCGTTACATGCGGCGAACGATGAAAAACGGAATAAAATAATGCCCATCAACGAAACTAATTCGTTGGAAAGCTTGGCCAAAGCCTTAAATTATTTTTACGAAAAAACCGGAACAAGGGTAACATTTGAGTATATCGTATTTAAAGATTTTAACGATAATTTACAGGATGCCAAAGAACTCGCCGACTATTGCCATTTGGTAAAGTCGAAGGTGAACATTATCGAATATAATCCGATTGACGGCGGCGAATTTCAACAAACTTCACCCGAACGTTTAAAAGCTTTTGTGGATTACCTCGAAAAACATGGGGTAATTGTGAATGTAAGAAGAAGTCGCGGCAAAGATATTGATGCCGCTTGCGGACAATTGGCGAATAAGAATAAGTTGGCGGAGCAGGAATTAAAATAATTTCCTTTGTGAATCTTTGCGACTTAGCGTCTTTGTGGCAAAAATATAGCCACCAATCCCGATACCATCGAGAGCAAAGGAGGCTAAGAAAACAGCCAGAAAAATCGATTTTTTTTAACACGAATAAACTTTAACTTTATATCCCTTTGTCGGTAACCAAAAATATTAAAGCCCCTGTGGCAGAACACATGGATGCCTTTGAAATAAAATTCAAAGAGGCCATGAAAAGTTCTGTGCCTTTGCTCGACAAGATCACCAATTACATTGTAAAGCGTAAAGGCAAACAATTGCGTCCAATGTTTGTGTTTTTAAGCGCGCAAACGGTAGGAAAAATAAATGAGAGCACTTACCGTGCGGCTTCATTAATCGAATTATTACATACCGCTACTTTGGTGCACGATGATGTGGTGGATGACAGCAACGAGCGTCGCGGGTTTTTTAGCGTAAATGCCTTATGGAAAAATAAAATTGCGGTTCTTATAGGTGATTTTTTATTATCGCGTGGGTTGTTATTATCACTTGATAACGACGATTTTCATTTATTAAAAATTGTAAGTACGGCGGTAAAAGAAATGAGCGAAGGCGAATTGTTACAAATTGAAAAGGCGCGCCGCCTCGATATTTCGGAAGATATTTATTTTGAGATCATTCGTCAGAAGACCGCCAGTTTGGTAGCGGCCTGTTGTGCCAGTGGAGCGGCATCGGTGAGCGACGACAAGAATACCATTGCTAAAATGAAAGAGTTCGGTATACTAACCGGAATGGCTTTTCAAATTAAGGACGATCTGTTTGATTACGGCTCTAGCAAAGAAATAGGAAAACCTACAGGGATAGATATTAAAGAAAAAAAAATGACCCTGCCATTGATCTATGGCTTAAATAAAAGTTCGTGGGGCGAAAAAAGAAAGATCATAAACATCATTAAAAATAACAACAACGATAGCGATAAAGTGAAGGAGGTTATTGATTTTGTGATCGCTAAAGGCGGAATTGCTTACGCTGAAAAAATAATGCACGAATATAAAAACAAAGCCCTTGCCATTTTAAAAGAATTTCCTGAATCCCCATCGAGAAATAGTTTGGAGCAATTGGTGGTGTATTCTATTGAGAGGAAGAAGTGATTACCCTTTCCTCCCCCGTCGACCAAAGGTCGACACCCCCTCCAGCGGGGGACATTCCGAATTTTTGTTAAATTTGTATTATGATGAACTTCAAATTATTTATTCTTATTCCAATTATTTCTTTGATCGTATATTCGTGTAAAACCGAAACAACTCCCACCGAAGAAACTAAAGCTAAAGAAGATTCTTTAAAAACCGCTGAAAAAATAGCTAAGATCCAGGAAGAGAAAAAGAAAAATCCATATTTGATCGTGCCGCCCGATACCAATTATAGTGGCGACTACCTTGACAAATACGATAACGGGAATACCAAATTCAAGGGCTTTTACCGTTTTGGTAAACGACATGGACAATGGATGGCCTTTTATGCCAATGGAAAAATGTGGAGCGAATGTTTTTACGATAAAGGTTTACGTCATGGCGCCAATAACACTTACTATGAAAATGGTAATCCACATTACAAAGGCTGGTATAAAAATGATTTGCGCGACAGCACCTGGATCTTTTATGATGAGGAAGGTAAAGAACTGCTGAAAACCCGGTATAAGAACGACGAGGAAGTGGTGAAAAAATAAAATGACCAATAAATGTTTTCTTTTGCAAGAGGGGGTATTGGTATCTGCGGACGCACTCCAAAAATTCAACGATTTTGAAAAAGCTTACCTGGCGGTAAGAGAAAAAGAAAAAAGGCTTCTTACCCTCGAAGAAATTCGGTTATTACCTTACACTTCCGAAAACGATCCTCACTGCAGTGAATGGAAACTCCGTCAAAAGAACATTCAGCGTTTCATCAAATATCTCTCCCAAAAAAAAGATCTTGAGGTTTTGGAAATAGGATGCGGAAATGGATTTCTTACCAACCTTATCAGTAAACTTCATCGTGCAACCGGTGTTGATGTTAATTTGCACGAATTAAAACAAGCCGCACAAGCCTTTCCAAACGCTAATGCCAAATGGTATTGCGCCGACGTGATGAGCGAAGAAATTCCACCCGGAAAATTTGACGTGGTCCTATTCTCTTCTTCGCTTCAATATTTTAGCGAGCCGATTAAGTTTCTCGATAAATGCTTGGATATGATCAATAAAAACGGTGAGATCCACATTTTGGATACGCCATTTTATCATGAGGAAACAAAAAAGACCGCCAAAGAAAATTCAAAAAAATATTTTAACTCTATGGGCGAGATCGCTATGGAAAAATACTATTATCACCACTCATTCGATATCTTAAAGAAATTTAACTGGAAATTTATTTACAAACCAAATCGATTTCTCAATAAGTTTTTGAACGACTCGCCATTTGCATGGATCGTTATAAAAGGAAACTGATCACAACTTATCGTACTCCGCCTTCACAAAATCGGCCAGTTCTTTTACATAAGCGGGAGAAAAATCAAATGCTATGCCGGCTGTTCTATAAATTTCGGGAATGGTTTTGGTGTAGCCTAAACTTAAAGCCGCTTTATAATTTTTAATGGCTTCTTTTGGGCTTTGTTTATACTGTCGCCACATTGCTATGGCACCCAATTGGGCAAAACCGTATTCAATATAATAAAATGGTACCTCAAATAAATGCAATTGCACCTGCCAACGACGTTTTAAATTATCTTCGAGGCCGCTATAATTCACCACCCCGCTTCCAAAATCTTTCATAATTTGCATCCATGTAGTATAACGGTCGGAAATACTATGCTCAGGATTTAAATAGATCCAATGCTGAAATTTATCAATGGCTGCTATCCATGGCAAAGCATCGAGTACACTTTCTAATTGTTGGCGCTTTGCCCGTTTTAAATCCTCCTTATCCGTAAAAAAAACATCCCAGTGTTCCATGCTGATCAATTCCATACTCATGCTGGCAAGTTCGGCTACTTCGCTGGGCGGCGATTTAAAATCTACCAGCTCCAGATCAATATCTAAAAAAGAATGGATGGCGTGTCCGCCCTCATGAACCATGGTAACCAGATCGCGGTGCAAACCAACAGCATTCATAAAAATAAAAGGCACGTCGGTTTCATATAATGGGTATTGATAACCACCCGGCGATTTCCCAATTCGTGACTCCAGATCAAGGCGTTTCATTTTATCCATCGTTTTAACACACTCGCCAAAGAAGGGATCGATGTTATTGAAACAGGTAATTGTTTTATCGATCAGCTCGCGAGCCGTGGTAAATGGTTTTAAAGGCGGTTTTCCTTCAGCGTCTACTTCTTTATCCCATGGACGGTAATCATCCAATTTCAATTTAG
>JBGASH010000077.1:0-13458 GCA_044229775.1 Bacteroidia bacterium | reverse complement strand
TTTCAAAAAACTCGGTCTTTATTTCTTCTCTTGGAGGAGGATTGATAGAAGGCGATTATAATATAGAAAACGGATTAAACATAAAAAAAGTTTACGCCGAAGCAGATGGTCTAGGCAGTACTTACATTTATGCGGCTATCATAGATAATAAGAACCGGCTTTTGGCCGCAAGTGATGGTGGCGGATTAGAGATCCTTGAGAACGGGAAATTTATAAGCCTCAACGCTAAATTCAAAATTAATTCGAATACTGTTTTTACTTTGTGTAAAGACTCTAAAGGAAACATTTGGGCCACCTCTAACGCCAGCGGCCTTTTAAAATTTGACGGCACCACCTTAAAGGTCTTCTCACAAAAATCTAAAATACGGGATGAGCAACCTCAGCAACTTATTTCTTATGATAATATTGTTTACGCTATACATTCGAAAGGTATTGATAAAATAAATTCGGATAATGACAGCATTACGTATTACGATGTATTTGACGGCGACCTCGAACCAAACCTGAATTCGGTCTGTATTGATAACGGTATTTTATATTCCGGTACAAACAATGGCGTATTAACCTATCGCGTTGCTAAGCAAACTTCTGATACCATTAAACCCAACGCGCAAATTAACCGCATATTGGTAAACTACAAACCTTGGCCAATTGACAGCACAACCGAATTTAAGTATAATCAAAATAACTTTTCGTTTGATTTTAGCGGTATTTGGTTAAAAGCTCCGGAAAAACTAAGTTTCCGTTTTAAACTTAAAGGACAGGAAATAGATTGGAATTACAGTAGTGAAGGAAAAGTGGTGCCATATCCTAATTTGGAAGCCAACTCTTACACATTTGTTGTACAGTCGAAAAACGAAGAAGACGTTTGGAGTAATGAGGCCACTTATACATTCACTATTTTACTACCTATTTGGAAACGCTGGTGGTTTTGGGTAATTGTTATCATTGTTGTAGGAACCGGTATTTATTTATTCATTCAATATCGGATAAAGGCTCTACAGAAAGAAAATATCTTACTGGAAGAAAAAGTAAATGAACGAACCGCCGAGATCGAAAAACAATCGAAGATCATTGAGGATAAGAGTAAAGAACTTGAATTATTATCATTAGTGGCCAGTAAGACCGATAACGTGGTATTGATCCTTGATGCGGAAGGCCGATACGAATACGTGAACGAAAGTTTTGTGCGACAAAACGGTGTTTCCTTAGTGGATCTAAAAGCAAAAGGAGAAACTATTTTTGAATGGAGTAATAATCAGCAAATAAGGCAGTGGGTTGATGACGCCGTAAAAAACAGCCGTTCGGTGAAATACGAATCGCTCAATCACAATAATGAAGGCGCTGAAGTTTGGGCCGCCTCTACTCTTACTCCTATTTTTAACGAGAATGGTACGCTTAAAAAGATCATTATCATTGACAGCGATGTTACTGAAAGTAAACTTCAGCAAAAGATAATTATTCAGAAAAACAAAGACATTACCGATAGTTTGGAGTACGCCCGTAAGATCCAAACAGCGATTTTACCGGCCGATAAACTCATCAAAAAGTCACTACCAGAATCTTTTGTGCTTTATCAAACAAAAGATATTGTGAGTGGCGACTTTTACTGGTTCACTGAAAAAGAAGACTGCTGCATTATTGCCGCTGTGGATTGTACCGGACACGGTGTTCCTGGGGCATTTATGAGTTTAATTGGTTATAATATTTTAAATCAGATCGTGAATGAGCTCCACATCACCGATCCGGGAGAGATCTTGAAGAACCTCAATAAAGGCGTACTGGAAGCTTTATACAAGAACCAATCTAACTCTGAATCGAAAGACGGTATGGATTGCGCCATCTGTAAGATCTATCATAATAAGAAAAGCATTGAGTATGCCGGTGCCATGAGACCGTTATGGATCGTGAATGGCGAAGAGCTTACCGAAATTAAAGCCGATAAAATTCCTATTGGTACATTACCCGACGATCCGGAAAAAGAGATCACTTACACCACTACGGCCATTAAAGCCCGCAAAGGTGACATGTTCTACATCTTCACTGATGGTTACGTTGATCAGTTTGGCGGCGACCGAGGTAAGAAATTTACCAGTGCTAAACTCAAATCGTTCTTAACCTCCTGCAATATGATGGATTGCAAAACGCAGTACAATTTATTGTATAAAGAACACGTGAACTGGAAAGGCATTCAGGAACAGGTTGACGACATCCTTGTAATTGGATTCAGGCCAGGCGTATCAAACAAATAATTTTAAGAAAAATTTACCGCCTGTTGGCTTCTTTGCAATAAAGATCCAAAGCACCTGTCATACTAGGGTTTTGGGGGTTTGGCGCAAATATATCTAACCGGTATCCAATTTGCTTCACCATCTGAGCGGTTGCATAACCAAAAGCGGCAATCCTGGTATTACCCTGACGAAATGCCGGGAAATTTTGCTTTAATGATTTTATTCCTACTGGTGTGAAAAACACTAACACATCAAATTCGTTAAGGTTCTTAATATCCGATAGGTCGGCAGAAACTGTTCTGTAGAAGGTACCTTTTGAATAGGTAATATGCAGTTCGTCGAGAAAATCAACGATCTGTTCTTTATGAACATCCGAAACCGGCAATAAAAAACGCTCGTCCTTATTTTTTTTGATCACATCTACAAGGTCGATAATGGTGCCGTGTCCGAAAAATATCTTTCTTTTGCGGTATTGGATATATTTTTGAAGGTAATAGGCCGTTTGCTCGTTAATGCAAAAGTATTTCATAGTTTCAGGAACAGTTATGCGCATTTCATTACACATTCTGAAATAATGATCTACTGAAAGTTTGCTGGTTAGAATAACAGCCTGGTGAGCTAAAATATCTATTCGCTGCAGCCTGAAATCCTGCGAACTCAAACCTTCCACTTTGATGAATTGTCTGAATTCTATATTTAAATTATGTTTTTTAGCCAATTCGAAATAAGGATTCTTTTCGCTTTCGGGCTTAGGCTGTGAAACCAAAATATTTTTAACCCGGTTCTTTGGCCAATTACTTACTTCGATCTTTGGCGGCGGTGGTGGAACATATATGGGTTGTTTAGCGTTTTTTCGATCTTTTTTTACCACCTCAACAACCGGTGTTTTTGGAGCCGCCGATTTACCCTTTAATGGTTTTTGAACTTTATGAATTACCTTACCGGTAACTTTTTTAATTGTCCTTTTCTTTGGTAAGCTTACTTTTTTTGATTTTGCCTTTTTCGATTTAGAAGTAGGCTTTGCTTTTTTGGTTTTAGCATTGCGCTTAACCGCTTTCTTTGATTTACCGGCTGCCCGCTTCGCTTTTTTTACACGCGAAGCTTTTTTTGATTTTACTTTTTTCGCCGCCATTTACGCTCTGAAAAATTAAAAATTTATTATTAAAAATTTTACCATCACTAATAGCGGCAAAATTTCCAAAGCGCAAAGATATACAAATAATTGTAAAATTCCTAAGCCCTGTTCGGCCATGGCAAAAGTGAAACCTCTGTACAACCGAAATAGCCATGATACGATCAATAACAACAAACACGGCACAACAATTAAAACAGGGTTAATATCAGATAATTCGCATACCGTTATAGCCGGTAAAATTACCAATCCAACTGCCTGGTTTATTATTAAAGTATTTAAAACATACTCTCCAAAAAGGGTTCTTGCTCCACTCAAATAACTTACCACATTTATAACCATAAATTTTACAGTGTACACGGCAATAATTACTGTTACAAAAAAAAAGAATTGGAACAAACTATCTTTTTGTGGCAACATTGATCCATAAAGTTGATTGAGTTTTAAAAACAAAAAACCTAAACTCAAAACAAAGATGGCGCTTAAAATAACCGATACTCTTTTAAAAGGACTATAGTCCTCCCTTTCTATTTGCCGCGAAACCTGCAAGCTGTAAGCTGCTGTAAGAACCCTCAGTGTTTTTACCGGTGCTGTCACTTTTAAGATCACAACGAGGGTCAATAAAAAAAATAAAACTATAAAAGGCCAGTAACTATGTGAAGCATTATTGAACATAGCGCCATTATGAATAGGCCTTAAAAGGTGAGATTGGAAAATCGGTTCGTAGGTTAAAACCGTCATCGCTAATTATTTTGCCGGTTCTTCAGCTTTCTTATGAACAAATGAAAAGGTTCTTGAAATACAGAAACCAAATTTCACCTGTGCATTACCCCAGCTATCGGTAGTATAAGCGATGTAATTGTTTTCGATAAGCGCCGACGCGTTAGTGAAGAATAAACTAAATACGTGTCCGCCTGTTTCAATTTCAAAACCTAAAGATAATGGTGTAAATGCCTGGGTACCGGTTTTAGGTTGCAACGCAAAAGGATTGTTTTGATAGAATTTCGAAAAATTATAATAATAGTCGGCCACTAAACAGGTACGTTTTGTGATCTTAAGTCTACCACAAAAACCGAGCGACACAATATCGTTATTATCTTCTAACTCATTTTTAGGATCGAAACTTTGCTTAATATAATTCCGGTGCAGGAAAGAAGGCATTAACTGCAGTGATAATTTACTGGACAATTTACAAGCGATCAATAGCTGCGCAAAATAATTTAAACGGTGCGCCTCATTAGTTGGAAAATCTTTTAAGATACCTGTATAAAGTTGTTTGCTGATCATGGTTGTATAACCAACATCACCAAAGAACGCAACGGAAACGGGGATACTAAAATTTTGTTTTTGCGTTAAAAAACGCCATTTTACACTCGCATCAACCATTTCACGAAAACGGCTCCGGCCAATGCCTACGGTAAGGTTATTCAAAATTCCATAATCAAAAGAGTTGCGAAGATCTGTAGCATTGTCCAACCCAAAACTATTATGTGCTGCATCGTTCAGTGGATCGGTCGAAACCGTATTATATAAATTTCCAAAACGGTGAGCGATCCTGTAATCCATGTGCCCCTTTTTTACGGTTTCAATGGTTTGGCTATTACAAAGTTTGTAGGTTTTAAAAGTAGCAAACACGTCGTCATTTGTATCATTGCCTTCATTCACCATCTTCAACAGATCATCCTGCGAAAAAACAAAAGATGCTAAACTTAAAAACAAGGCTGAGATATAAATTTTCTTCATCGTCAAGTGGTTTTTTTGATCCCTTCAAATATAAACAAAAAAAAGAATTGGAGAAGTCCTGTTTTTAAACAGAAAAATGCTCATTTAGGAATTTTTCGATGAGTCTTGGAAAGGGGTATTTATCCAAATTGGACAACGTTATTCTTGTCATCTCACCAACCTTCAATTTATCTTTAATCTCAACCATATAAAACCGTGCATAAAGACGTTGGTGCGATAAAATGTGTTTATACGCTTTTGGAAAAACCTTTATGGCGGCTTTTTTTGATAATTTAAATGGCTTCAATTCGCTACTATTTAAAACCGAAATTTGGTTTTCCTTTTTGCTTTTTTCTATCAGGTAAAATTCATACAAGCCTTGCCAGATATCTTTTTCGTGACGTTTCTTAATATATACGGCATCTTTATGTTTAAACACAAAATAATGCAGATAACGGTCGGTAACTTTTGTTTTTTTTGATTTAACCGGCAGCAACGATACTTTTTTCTTTGGGTACGCTAAACATATAGCGTTTAGAACGCAGCTTTCGCAATCGGGATTTGCCACAGGCCGGCAATGTAAAGCACCAAATTCCATAATAGCCTGATTGTATTCGGCAGCTTTTTTAGGTGGCAAAAGTTTAGTGGCAAGCTCTTGAAAATATTTTTTTCCTTCTCCGGTATCAATGGGCTTATTAATGTTGAACACGCGACTTAATACCCTATAAACATTTCCATCAACCACTGCGTGTGGCAAACCATAGGCAATACTTGCAATAGCTGCAGCAGTATAATCACCAACTCCTTTCAATTTTTTTATTTCAGCGTAGGTTTTTGGGAAAACAGAACGGTGATGCGCAACGATGTGCCTGGCTGCCTCGTGCAAATTTCTGGCTCTCGAATAATAACCAAGACCTTGCCATAATTTAAGCACCTCATCAATTGGAGCGTTGGCCAATATTTTTACTGTAGGATATTTTTCAACGAATTTATTATAGTATGCCAAGCCCTGAACCACTTGCGTTTGCTGCAAAATGATCTCCGAAAGCCAGATCTTATACGGATCGGTAGTATGCCGCCAGGGCAGATCGCGTTTGTTTTTCTTATACCATTGAATTAAACCTTCCGACAATTTTTGCATCTAAAAAGAAAATGTAAATTTGTTTAAATGTATTTACTTAACCCTATTTTATTATGAAAAATATTAAACTTATCCTGGCTTTCTTTCTTTTGACTGCTTTTAGCGGAAGCGTATTTTCATTGGTTCAACCCGGTCAACGCATTGCAGCGCGCAAGTGTATTCGCAGAACGGCCGTTGTTCTGGTACATGCCCAAAAAAAACTAAAAGAAAACAAAGTATATACCGGCAATATGGTAAAAGCCGTTCGCCATCAGCGTTATGCCCGCTTTTTATTCAGACAGGGTAAATTTGTAAGAGCCATTCATCAATCGCGTCGTGCGCGTCAGCTAGCGTTTTTAGTAATTCAAGCTAATAAAGGAACAGTTAGTAAAGACATGGAATTGACTCAGGAAGAGAAACCGGCCAACGCGCCATCGGATGATGAATTGGAAAAAGAACTCCCGGCCGACACCGAAAACCTAACGGATGAGAAAATTGCCAATTCGGACCTTAAAGATATTGACTTGGACGATAAGGACTAAAAACCAGTGTTTTACCCTCAATTTAGCCCGTTTTTTTAACAAATTCGGGCTATTTTTTTGGTTTTTTGCGTAATAATTTTTCGTTTTCAATAATTGTGCTATCTTTGCTGCCCGTTTTAATCTATTCAAACTATTGATTTTAAATATATTATAAAATGACAAAAGCAGACATCGTAAACGAGATTTCAGAAAAAACAGGAATTGAAAAAATTGCAGTTCAAGCATCAGTAGAAGCTTTCATGAAATCGATCCGCAACGCAATGATCGAAGGTAAGAATGTATACCTGAGAGGTTTCGGAACATTTGTAGTAAAAAAACGTGCCGAGAAAATTGGACGTAACATTTCTAAGAACACAACCGTTGTAATTCCGGCGCATTTTATCCCTGCGTTTAAACCGGCTAAAACTTTCTCTGAAAGAGTAAAGAAAAACGTTAAGGTTGCTGAACCGGCACCTAAAAACAACGATTAATAATAATGACCAAGGTCAAACAAACACAGCTTTTAGTTTTAACGGGAGCTGTGGTTCTAGCCGTTCTTTTATATTTTGCACCAAAAAGTTCTGAAGTACGTCCTGTAAAAGAAAATTCAGGAAAGTCCTCCACAAAAAACATTGAAAGTATGGAGAGCTTCGTGAAAACTGCAACAGGTATGTTGGCCCCCGAATTAAAACAATTGCACGATAAATTTTTAAAAACCAATTTATCCGACAGTTTGATCAAGTTCTGGGACAAAGGCCGCCGACCCGATATTGCTTCTTATTATTTTGAGAGATCAATTTCTAAAAATAATAAAGCAGCCGATTGGTTCAAGGCCGGCGAAAGGTATTACTATTCCATCCGTTTTATTCGCGATGCCAATGAAATTCCGTCACTTTACCAAAGCGCACTTAATTGCTACGAAACCGGATTGAAACTTGAACCCAATAATATCGACGCCAAAATAATGACTGGCGCTATTTATGTTGAGAACGGCGACGACCCAATGAAAGGCATTTCCATCTTAAGAGAGATTGAAAAGACTGACAGCAATAACGTGAAGCTTCAGTTGAATTTTGCCTTATTCTCGGTTAAATCGCAACAATGGGATAGGGCCATTAAACGGTTTGAGAAAGTTTTGCGAATAGACTCTACCTACATTGAAGCCTATTTGCATCTGGCCGACGCTTACGAACAACAAGGAAATACAAAAAAAACAATCGAAATGTTAGAGAAATATGTAGCTAACACCAACGATATAACAGCACAAGAAGAAATTAAAAAATACATAAAACAGCTTAAAACTAATTCAACGAATTAATAACCATAAAAAAGAATTTTATGCCAAGCGGAAAAAAAAGAAAAAGACATAAAATGGCGACTCATAAACGTAAAAAACGTTTGAGAAAGAATCGTCATAAAAAGAAATAATTACTCGGGCCTTTTTTAAGGCCTTTGGTAAAGTTTACGTAACAAACAGCAAACCTTTTGGTATACTGTAAACGTTACTTATATTAACTTAAAGATATTACAGCGTGAATTATGATCTAGTAATTAATTCCACGCCTAGCGAAGTTGTTATAGCTCTTTTAAATGACAAACGTTTAGTTGAGCTGCACCGTGAAAAAAATAACTCCCGATTTTCGGTAGGCGATATCTACCTAGGTAAAGTTAAGAAGGTAATGACCGGACTTAACGCGGCCTTTGTAGATGTAGGATATGAAAAAGATGCATTTTTGCATTATTTAGACCTGGGACCCCAGGCATCTTCTCTGTTTAAATATGTGGAACAAACCCGTAATGGCAAACAGAACGTGAGTAACCTCATGTATTTTAAAAATGAGAAGGATATTAAAAAGGACGGTAAGATCAATGAAGTAGTAAAAAGCGGACAGCACATTTTGGTGCAGGTGGCAAAAGAACCCATCTCGGCAAAAGGCCCGCGTATTACCACCGAAATTTCCATTGCCGGTAGGTATCTGGTGTTGATCCCTTTTTTGGACAAGATCTCTGTGTCCTCAAAAATTAAAAATTTTGAAGAAAAGAACAGGCTAAAAGATCTGATGCAAAGCATCAAGCCAAAACATTTTGGTGTTATTGTTCGTACGGTGGCCGAAAATAAATCCGTGGCCGATCTGGAAAATGATCTAAATGATCTTGTGGCACGTTGGGAAACTTGTTTCAAAGCATTAAAGACGGCGCAGCCGCCATTCAGAGTTTTAGGAGAAGTGGATCGCACCAACGCTATTTTACGTGATTTTTTAAATGCCTCCTTCAATAACATTCATGTGAATGATAAAAAAATGTTTGACGAGATCAAACCGTATTTAAAAAATATTGCTCCTGATAAAGTTGATATCGTAAAATTATACGACGGTAAAGTTCCCATTTTTGACAATTTCGGAATTGAAAAACAAATAAAATCGCTTTTTGGAAAAACCGTACACATGAAAACGGGCGCTTACCTGGTAGTAGAACATACCGAAGCGTTACACGTAATCGATGTGAACAGCGGTAACCGCGCCAAGAGTGATAACACACAGGAACAAAATGCCTTTGAAGTAAATTTAGAAGCAGCCGTTGAAGTAGCCCGCCAATTAAAATTGCGCGATATGGGCGGAATAATTGTGGTTGATTTTATTGACATGCATAATCAGGAGAACAGAAAACTTCTTTTTGATAAGCTAAAAGATGAAATGAAAACCGACAGGGCCAAACATAATATTTTGCCTCCAAGTAAATTCGGCCTTATACAAATTACCCGTCAGCGTTTACGTCCTGAAGTAAATGTGGAGGTTTTAGAGACTTGTCCGAGTTGTAACGGTACCGGGAAAATTCAACCCAGCTTATTATTTGTAGACCAAATTGAGAATACGCTTCGCTTTATTGTTAAAGAACGCCACTTGAAGAACATGACCCTTAATGTTCACCCATACATAGAACCTTATCTTAAAAAAGGCGGATTCTTGCGCAGTATGCAATGGAAGTGGTATTTTGAACATAAACAATGGGTTAAAATACAACCCATGGCAAGCTACGGATTCATGGAATTCAAATTCACGAATAAAGATCTTGAGGAAATTGTGATTTAAATTAAAAATGTTACTTTTATAGTGAAATCTATGAAAGCGTTCTTTTTTATTAATTTAAATAATATTAAAGCCGTATGGATTTCTCTAACATTCTCCAAACTTTTATTACACCACCTATTCCCTATTTTTTCTTAGGATTAATAGCGGCATTTGTAAAATCGGATCTTGAAATTCCCAACTCTATTGCGAAATTTATTTCACTCTACCTTTTAATGGCCATTGGCTTTAAAGGTGGTGTTGAATTACATCACAGCGGATTGAACAGCGAAGTAGTAGTGGTGCTTTTGTGCGCCATGGTTATGGCTACTGCGGTTCCTTTATATTCGTTTTATATTTTAAAGAAAAAACTGGATGTAAAGAACGCTGCCGTGTTAGCGGCGTGTTATGGTTCTGTAAGCGCGGTTACATTTATTACCGCCTCAGGTTTATTAGGCGAATTAAATATTGATTACGGTGGAGAGATGGTGGCAGCCATGGCCTTAATGGAATCACCTTCCATCATTATTGGTGTTTGGCTGGTGAATAAATATAAAAATGCCGACGACCACGATCACGGTCATGGTTGGAAAGAAATTATTCATGAAGCTTTTTTTAACGGTTCAATTTTTGTTTTAATTGGAAGTTTACTGATCGGGTATTTTTCGCACGACAAAGGCATGAAAGTGATGGAACCATTTACGGGTTCTATTTTTAAAGGTATGCTCGCGTTCTTTTTGATTGATATGGGTGTGGTGGCAGGAAAACGTTTTAAAGGTTTAACCGAAGCGGGTTTTAAAGTTATCCTTTTTGCCATCTGGATGCCAATATTCAATGCCGCTTTAGGAATGCTCATTTCAAAAATGCTTGGCTTAAGTGTGGGGAACGCATTTATGTTCACTGTGCTTTGCGCAAGTGCCTCCTACATTGCGGTGCCCGCCGCCATGAGGCTGGCAGTACCGGAAGCCAATCCGGGTATTTATGTGCCCATGACACTGGCCATCACTTTTCCTTTTAATATCATTATTGGTTTACCGATCTACATAGAAATAATAACACGATTCTTTTAAAATAAATCACTATGGAAGACAATATTAAAAAAATAGAAATTGTAACGGATATGGCTTACTTGAAAAAGCTTTTAAAGTTACTCGACGAAAAAGAAGTTCATGGATATACCATTATTAAAGATGTAACCGGAAAAGGTAAACGCGGAAATAAAGATGGTCATGGTATATCAGCCGGATTTAAGAACTGTTATATTTTTATGTTCTGCGAAGAAGATGAAGCAAAGATGATCGCCGATATTGTGAAACCTTATTTAACCACCTTTGGCGGCATGTGCGCTGTAAGTGACGCGCACTGGATTATGCATTGATCCTTATAAATTCTGAACCGGTGTACAAACGCCGTTCTCACAAACATAACATTGTAGTTTGTCTTTGAACACTGCCGGTTTGTAAATAGATTTTCCAAGCAACATTCTTAAACATTCCTGAATGCCTTCAATGATACTTGGATGCGGATGCATCATATCTGCCAGTTCTCTTATCCCTTGATTGGTGTAGATCAAATAAGCTACCGCCTGTATGGCGCTGCTGGCGTGTTCGCCAACCGCGCGCATGCCAAGGATACGCATGGCGTTATCATTGGTAACAATGATCTTAAAAAAGCCTCTCGTTTTCCGCATTGCGATGGCACGGGCATTGGTACTATAATCGAGTTTCACCACTTTGTGCGGAATTCCCTTAGCATTTAATTCCTGTTCGCCCATTCCTACTGCGGCTACTTCAGGATTCAAAAACATAATGGTAGAAATATTTTTGTAGCTAAGCGGTTTTACAGCCGGACCAAACATTCGCACTACGGCATGACGCGCTTCTCTTTCTCCCACATTCACCAATGCCATTTGCGTGGTCACATCGCCTGCCACATAAATATTACTGATGTTAGTTTGCGTATCATCGTTCCAAACAGTGCCACGCTCATTCAGTTTTACGCCAGCTTTTTCTAAATCTAATCCCTCAATGTTTGGCACCCTTCCAACAGAAACCAACGCTTTTTCTACATTATAAATTTCCGTTTTTCCATCTTTATATTCCAACTCATACCGTACTTTCCCATCTACAATTTCCATTCGCTTTAACGAAGCGCCATGATGTATCACACAACCACGTTCTTCCAGATTTTCGCTCACCATCTCCGCTACATCCTCATCCTCAAAAGGCAAAATGCGATCGGCTTTATCTATAAGATACGTTTTTGTTTGCGCTAAATTTGAAAAAATGGTAGCGAATTCACAACCAATAACCCCCGCGCCCAATACCACCATTGATCTTGGCAACGCGGTAAGATCCTTTATGCCGTCGCTGGTCATGATGATCTTTTCATCAATGGGAATATGGGGTAGATACCGTGGTCGACTCCCGGTGGCGATCAAAAAATGATCGGCACTAACGGTCCGGATATTACCGTCATCCTTGGTAATGGTGATCGTATTCTTATCTACAAACGCTGCAGCCCCTTTTTCATAAGAGAATAACTGGTTCTTTGAAAGTTCCTGTAATAATTGCAGGTGTAGGGTCATTTGCGTTTTACGTTCAAAGATGGCTTCGTTCATCGTTGCCATCATGTCGTCAAAATCCACAATATAATCCGGAATTTTTTCGCGAATGATCGCGATCTTTTGCGAATATTCCCATAAGGCCTTACTGGTTAAAACACCATCATAAACGCCGGCTCCCCCTAAACGTTTCTTCTCAACCATTAAAACTTTCTTCTTAAAATCCACCGCACGCATTGAACCCGCATAACCGCTCGATCCGCCACCAATAACTATCAGGTCGTAATGTTCCATTTTTGTGAAGAGTTTACAAATATATTATTAATGCTTAAACTGCTTCTAAATTTAAATTAAAATATTGATAATCAATAATATATATAATTTTTTAATTGCAACAAATTTGCTATTTTTGCTCCCCTATAAATTAAAATTATCTATGAACGAGAGTGTTATTTACTTAGTACCGATTTTAGGTTTAATTGGATTAATTGTAATGGCCATTAAGTCGGCCTGGGTTAGCAAACAAGATGCGGGCGATGCCAACATGCAAGAGCTGGCGGGCTATATTGCCAAAGGCGCTATGGCGTTTTTAAAAGCCGAATGGAAAGTGCTTAGCATTTTCGTAGTTTTTGCCGCGGCCTTATTAGCCTATTCAGGAACAATTCATGAAGTGAACGGCAAAGAGATCCATTCAAGCTGGATCATTTGTTTTGCATTTATAATAGGTGCTGTTTTTTCTGCAACAGCCGGATATATTGGTATGAAAGTAGCTACCAAAGCTAACGTTCGTACAACACAAGCCGCACGTACCAGCTTAAAGCAAGCGCTTAAAGTTTCTTTCACAGGCGGAACCGTAATGGGATTAGGTGTTGCCGGATTAGCCGTTTT
Organism: Bacteroidia bacterium; assembly: GCA_044229775.1. Taxonomy (GTDB): domain Bacteria; phylum Bacteroidota; class Bacteroidia; order B-17B0; family Aurantibacillaceae; genus JAHEYG01. Next base: position 216 of record JBGASH010000077.1, on the reverse strand, counting down.
AGGCTTGGGTGGATTATTTATTGCTTTCCTTGCGATCTTCGCAGGTCTTGGAGAAGGTACTGTAAAAACTGCTATTGAAGTTTTAACCGGATTTTCATTAGGTGCCGAATCGATCGCTTTATTTGCTCGCGTAGGTGGTGGTATTTATACCAAAGCTGCCGACGTAGGTGCCGATTTAGTAGGAAAAGTAGAAGCTGGTATTCCCGAAGATGATGT
>JBGASH010000076.1:0-13605 GCA_044229775.1 Bacteroidia bacterium | reverse complement strand
TCTTCCAGATGTAAGTATCCTCTTGCGATAATTTTCCTTTATAAAAACCATCCCAGCCGTGATAAAAGTCGTTGGTGTACATTAATTCTTCGCCCCATCGGTTAAAAATGCGTAACTCGTATTTTGTGATACCATATCCTTTTGGTTGGAATACGTCGTTTAACCCGTCACCATTCGGTGTAAAAATGTTTGGAACATAAATACCATAATCTTCACCAACCACTATTGTTTTAACTATGGTATCAATACATCCATGATCGCTTCTCACCACTAAGGCTATAGCATAAGTGCCAGCCTCATCATAATTATAAATTGGATTTTGTTGTTCGGAATGCGGTTTTGGTAAATTTTTAAAATACCAATCCCACTTAACCACTTTCGCGTTATAGGAAGCATCGGTAAACGTTACTTCATCCTGATTTAAGATAGGCTTAATAGGCGCAAAATTAAAATCGGCAATGGGTTTAGGAAACACTTCCACCGTATACGTTGCCTTGCCTATACAACCATAAATATCGGTAAAGGTAGTAGTGATGGTATAAACACCAACTGCAGTAAAGCAATTGTTTACCGACAAGGTGCCCGTTGATCCCGAACCATCGCCAAAATTCCAGCTGGCGCCTCCGGCAGGCGGCGAGCTTTGTAAACTAAAGGTGGTACACAATGGCGAACAACCCTTGTTATTCCCACTCGTAATATTACCCATTGGGTTAGTGGTAAACTGACTTACGGTTGTTTGTGCCGTTACGGTACAACCGTTAGCCGGATCGGTAATGGTGAGAACGTAAGTTCCGGGTATATTTACACCATAAGTGTTGGCATTGGGTCCGTTTGTCCATTGGTAAATAACCCCGCCAACGGTAGAAGAACCTGTAAGGGTGGTGTTAGGATTTAAACAGGTTAAGGTAGCGGGCGGACTAATACTAATATCAGGCGCAATGGTATTTTGAATGACAGTGGTAACTGCGGTATTGGTACAACCGTTAACCGGATCAGTTACGATGAGACTAAATGTTCCTGCCGAATTTACATTGAAGGTTGCGGTTGAAGGACCACCACTCCATTGGAAAACCACACCATTGGTAATGGATGTGCCGGTTAAAACCGCATTTTTATTGATACAATCTAGTCCGTTTGGAATCTGAATTCCAACATCGGGTGTTAAGGTATTTTGACTTACCGTTACCAAAGAGTTACTCACGCATCCATTGGAAGGATCAGTAACCGTTAAACTATAAGTACCCGAAGCATTAACGTTAAAGGTATTTGTTGCAGGGCCGCCGCTCCACTGAAATGTTACACCACCCGTTGTAGAGCTACCATTTAAAGTAACAGATGAATTAATACAAGTAAGCAAACCTGGATTGGCAATACCAATATTAGGGCTAACCGTATTTTGCGGTACGACAATTACCGAAGTACTTTGGCAACCATTAATAGGATTGGTAACGGTGAGCGTATAGCTACCGGGTGCGTTAACCCCAAATGTATTGGTTGTGGGCCCGCCGGTCCATTGGTAATTTACCCCCGCAGTAGTGGAGGTACCGGTAATTACCACCGACAAGGTTGAGCAGGTTAAAGAAGCCGGTTGTGTAATGCCTATGTTAGGCGTATTGGTATTGTTGATTACCGATACTATACTGGTAGTTATACAGGCACCGTTAGAGATACTTACCGTATAATTACCGACGACATTGACCGTAGGGTTAGGTGTTGAACCACCGCCTAAAATTCCGGGGCCTGTCCACGTATACGTAATGGCGCCTGTGGTTGTACTGGAAGCATTCAATACTACTGTATTTGGATTACAATTGATCATTACCGGCGAGGTAACGCTTAACTGCGGAGCTGTACCTGTATTTAAAATGTTTACTACTGCTGTTGCAGTACATCCGTTAGCACTGTAAATAGTATAGGTGTGTGAACCAACGCTTACATTATTGATGACGTAGGGCACGTTTACGTTAGCGGCAATGGTAGAGCTGGCTTCGGCAATGGTGTAATTAGGCGTACCATTTGTTACAGAAGTAATGGTAACCGTACCCACTGAGCTGGTGCAATTGGCATTACCAATAGTAGTGTTTACCGTTAAATTACCAACCGATCCGGGTACGTTAAAGCCAACTGAATCTTTCATCAAACAATTAGAACTTACCTTTACCCAATAATTGCCAGGACATAAACCGCCAATGGAGGGGGTATTGGCACCGTTACTCCAGGTATAGGTTATGGTAGAGGGATTACAACTGAAAGTAATTACCGCTGTAGCAGTACCGGCGCAGGTACATCCGGCCGGTGTGGAATTAACCGTTAAGGAAAAATTCTTTAACTGAAAATTCATGGCGTATGATCCTAAAAATCCGTTACCGCAGATCCAATGTAAATATTATCACAGGCGTCGATCAGGATTCCGGAGTTAGCTTGCGCCACACCACCCGGAACATTTATTTGCGAAATAAGCGCGCCGGTTAGTAAATTTCTTTTAAAAACTGTAAGGCCATCAGTAGTACAGAAAAAATTCAATCCTGCAGCTACACCATTTTGCCCCGATGTTGGATTAGAACCATTCGCGTAAGTGGGTCCGTTGTATAACCAGCTATGACCGCTTGGAATATTAAATAAGGTCGTAAATGCCGAGTTAACGCCAATGGTACGGTTACCGCCCGATGCTGTTACAATATACATGTTGTTAGAAGGGCCCCATCCCAGAGCACGGGGTTCGCTGGTGGCAATATTAACCCATCCGCTTACACCGCCGGTGTTTTGATTTAATACCGACATTGACTGCGCCAAAAAAGGTGTGGTGGCATATCCCTGTGCCATGTATAAAACACTGTAATCGCAATTAAACGCTAAACACCAGAATTCCTGCGTGCCGTAATTTTGACTCCACAAAACCGTATTGGCACTTGATATTTTTCTGATCCCACCTCCGCAGCAACCTTCTGTAATAAATGAATTACCCGAAAGATCAACAGCCAGATCGCCATACCACGATGAAAAAGTGGTATTGAAGGTCCATTGCAAGGTACCCGCACTGTTGAATTTTTTTAGAGCCCAGGGATTTTGTCCGCCGTAAGCGTATACATTTCCTGCCGCGTCGCAAGCCACGTCGAAGGCTTTATTTTGCGCGGTAAACGCGGGGTTAATGGCAAAAGGGTCAATTAGTAATTCTTTACTATGATCGTAATCGCCTAATTGTATGCTAACGGTCTTACCATCTATCTTAAAGTTGGCTTTAACGATCTTATCGCCGCAATAAGCTATTGGCGCGAGGTCCATCATTTCGGCCTCATTGTTCTTAATGTGCAGGTTCCCTTTTTCGTCGATAAATAATTTATCGGCGTTAGTGTATTTTACTTTTATAAGTGAGGCATCAGCACCGGGGGCCACATAATAATTGTATTTTACACCGTATTTACCGGCATCAAATTTAAATTCGGCCTTAATGCCCGGATACAAATTATTATAGATCACTTTTTCGTAGGCCGGAATTTTATTGATCGTTTTTCTCTGATCCCCAGGATCAGCAAAACCGTAGGTGCTAAAGATCTTATCTTCCAGAATTACTTTCGCATTTATTGAAGCGTTCACAAATTCTGCCTTAAAGCTGATCTCTTCCGTTTTTGAGGCGAGTTCCTTTTCTTTTTTCTCCAGCTCAAATTCATTTTCTTCCTCAGCTTTAAATATCACCTGGTTAAACATGTAACCGGTTGGATTAAAATAAAGGGCAAAGTCGCCATTTTGCGAACCGGCAATTATATTTCTGCCGTAAGGCGCAAACTGTCCTTTGTTCTCAATAAAATTGCGATTGTAAAAAGGATCCTTCACATCCCATTTAGTGTTACGGGGATCGGAAGCCGTAGCCGTTTTAAAAAAGAATAACGCCACCAACAACAGGGCCGGTGTTTTAATTATTCTTTTATAAAAAGTGGTCATTGCTCTAATTTTAACAATCTTAAATTTAAGTCTTAAACCCTGGTTTTCAAAGCCCTTTTATCTGAAATGCGCTTATATTTATACCAAAAGGGGCATTAGTTCTCTTAAAAGTCAATTATTGGCCAAATAGGAAATACAAGTTTCCTTTAATACTTTAGTTCCCAATGAAATCTAACGGCACTAAAAGCAGGGGAAGTTCGAAACAGGACGTTTGGGAAATACGCCAAACCTTTAAACGCTCACCACTTCGCGCGGTACTTTTTCACAGTGTTTACATTTTAACCATTTACGGTTATTGGTTCATGTACCGGGTTAAACCGTTCAATAATTTTGGTGAGGTATTCCGACTTTTTCTTTTTTCGAGTTGTTACGTGGCTGTTAGTTATTACAACATTTTTATTCTTTTTAATAATTACCTGGTCAGGAGAAATTTACCCCGATACATTTTCTTCACCATTGTTTCTTATACGCTGGCACATTACTTTTCGAATTTGGGACACAGTGGCGATCTTGACCTCACCAAAGTATTTCGCGACCCTGATCTTTTTGAATATTTCAGAAGTTATCTTTTAGGTTTTATTTGTTTTATGATGTTTACCGCTATTGGCGTTTTGTATTTCATCATTCAGTTATTGCTTAACGAAGAAGAAAAAGTGCTGAACCTTGAAAAAGAGAATGTAAAAAGTAAATTGCAGCAATTACGCAATCAGGTTAATCCGCATTTTTTATTCAACACCTTTAATAATCTTTACGTGCTTAATAAAACCAATCCGTTAAAAGCGGGCGATCTTATTTTAGGTTTGAGCGACCTGATGCATTACCAATTGCACGAAACCAACGAAGAAAAAGTTTTGCTGAGCAAAGAAATGGAGTACATTGACAATTATCTTAATTTAGAAAAGATCCGAAAAGAAGATTTTAGTTTTTCGATAGAATACAACGTTGCCGAAATTGCCGATACGCGTATTGAGCCATTATTACTTATTACTTTGGTTGAAAACGCCATTAAGCACGGAGTGAATGTAATGGAAAAGGGTTTTATTTCCATTCATTTATCGGTTAAAAATAATTTGCTCAGTTTTATGGTTAAAAATTCGAAGCCTGCCAGTCACGAGGTGCAACACCGTAAAGCATCCGGTATTGGCTTAAATAATTTAAAGAACCGTTTAGAGATCTTGTACCCCGAAAAATATTCTTTGGAACTTAACGATCTAAACGAAACTTACGTTGCACAGTTAAAAATTGAATTATCATGAAATGTATCATCATCGACGACGAGCCATTGGCGCGCGAAGGCATTAAATTACATATTGACGAAATAAACTGGCTTAGTTTGGTTGGCAGTTTTAGCAATGTAATTGAAGCGAATGAATTCATAAAATCCAATCCGGTTGATCTTATTTTTTTAGACATTCAAATGCCAAAAATAAGCGGTATTGAATATTTAAAGACCTTTAAGCCCAACGCCAATGTTATTATTACTACCGCCAATCGAAATTATGCGCTTGAAGGTTTTGAATTGGACGCGGTTGATTATCTCTTAAAGCCCATTGCTTTTGAACGCTTTTACAAAGCTGTAAGCAAATTAAAAAAATTAACGCAGCCATCCGAGAATAAACCCGACGATTATCTATTCATTAAAACCGAAGGCCGTTTAATAAAGACCGAATACAAGAACATTTTATACATTGAAAGCTTAAAGGACTACGTGGCGGTTTTTTGTAAAGAAGGGAAATACGTGGTGGCCACCAATCTTAAGCAGATCCATAACCAATTGCCGCAGGATGATTTTATAAGAGTGAACCGTACGCAGGTCATCAACCTGGCCTCGGCAACAAGTATTGATGCCGATTATTTGATGATAGACAAGCTGAAATTTACCATTAGCGATATTTATAAGGAAGAACTGAACGAGGCACTGGCCAAAAAGAAAATTTTGAAGCGCTGATCGGCTTTTATGCCCTCAAAATTGAATTTTTTATTGCTTTAAATAATCGTAACTTTACCCCTGTATTTATTATGAAAAAAACAGTAAAAGTAGGCAACATTGAATGCGGTTCAAAAGAACTGTTCTTAATATCAGGTCCTTGTGTTATTGAGGAAGAAACCATAATGATGAAAACGGCTGAGAAGCTGAAAGAAGTAAGCGAGAAACTCAAAATAAAAATAATTTACAAATCCTCTTTTCAAAAAGATAATCGTAGTAGTTTAAAATATTATGATGGTCCGGGTTTGGCAAAAGGCGTTGCGCTGCTGGCGAAAGTAAAAGCGCAATTTGGTTTTCCGGTTTTAACCGATATCCATTATCCCGATCAGGCTAAAGCGGCGGGCGAAGTTTGTGATGTGTTGCAAATACCGGCGTATCTGTGTATGCAAAGTACTTTATTAGTGGCCGCGGCTAAAACGGGTAAGGTCATCAACATTAAACACGGCCAGTTCTTAGCGCCCGACAACATGAAGCACCCGGTGCAAAAATGTATTGAGAGCGGTAACGACCAGATCATACTAACGGAGCGCGGATATACCTTTGGGTATAACGACCTCATTGTTGACCCGCGCAGTTTTTACCATTTAAATAATATAGGTTACCCGGTAGTGTTTGACGTAACGCATTGTGTGCGCAAATACGGCATACCCAGCAGCGATGCCAAAGGCGGCGCGCGCGAATTTTTACCCGTGTTATCACGAGCGGGTGTTGCCAGCGGCGTTGATGGTGTATTCATTGAAACGCATCCCGAACCGGCAAAGGCCCTGTGCGATGCCGCTTCACAATTATGTGTTTACGACCTCGAAGAATTTTTAAAACCCTTGATCGAGATCCATAACCTTATAAGAAATTTTTAAATTCAAAATGCTATGAGCGAATTTCCTAACTGCCCCAAATGCCATTCACAAAATACGTATCCAAGCGACAGCTTAATGATATGTCCTGATTGTTTTTACGAATGGAATCCCGAAGAACTCGCGGCCGAACTGGACGCTAAAAAGATCCGCGATGTGAATGGTAACGAATTAAAGGACGGCGATACCGTAATTGTGATCAAAGATCTTCCTGTTAAAGGCGCTTCCAAACCGGTTAAGGCCGGCACCAAGGTAAAGAACATAAAACTTACCGAAGGCGATCATAACATTGATTGTAAAATTGAGGGGTTTGGACAAATGGGATTAAAGTCGGAGTTTGTAAAAAAAGGCTAAGCCTTTAAGGCGGAAAACGTACTCAAAATAATTTCGAATCATGAAACAATTGACGGTGGTGTTCTCTATTCTTCTTTTTAGTGTTGGCGCGTTGGCGCAAAACATGGCGCCTAAAGATACCGTTGAGTTTACCTCGTTAAAGATCCAGAGCGACGGCTTACTTTACTGGACCACAAAAAATGAAGCGTCGAGTGCTCCTTTTATTGTTGAACAATTTAGATGGAACCGATGGATAAAGCTGGGAGAGGTTAACGCGGTGGGCACCAGTAATAAAAATAATTATTCTTTTCAAACCGTACTTCATTCGGGTAAAAATATTTTTAGGGTAAAACAGATAAGCGAAGCCTATGCCTCGCGCGAATTAAAATACGACGCCGAAGAACCGAAACTAAGTTTTAAGCTTCGAAAAAAAAGTCTTGAAATAATTTTTAGCGGCGAAACGCATTACGAGATCTACGACGCCGCACAAAAATTACTGAAAAAGGGTTATGCCGCTTCGGTAAGTATTGAAAATTTGCCTAAGGGAATTTACACTTTAAATTACGACAACACTACCGACAGTTTTGAGCGTCCGTAAAATGGCGGTGGCATTTTTGCGCATGCCCTACCCGGCTTGATAACAATAATAACGTGTATTTTATTTAAACGAATTTCCGGAGACATGCAAAAACTGCCGGAAGCCATGAAACCGTTAGAAGTAAGTGGCCGAACAATTCCGTAAGACAAAATACGTACCGATCATTTTATTCAAGGTCGTTTGATTTCCTGGTCCTTGCGGCTTTTAAATTTATTTGACGGCTGACAGAAAAAACCATACTTCTATTGTAAACCTGGTGAGATATTTCCGGTAATTGTTTTCGAACAGGAAGAAGAGAGTGGATCAATCGCAACCCTACGCGCCACTTTTCTCTAAATACGTAACCGGTACCCAGATTGAAAAATAAATCTTGTTTACTAAAGGGATAAACGTCTGTCGGGTACGGAAGCACTCCGCCATTTGTATATTCTCCAACATTGATCAATGCCGCTAAACCCGGACCAAATTCAAAGTAAACCTCTTTCTTGCTATATTGGAACAGGATTGGGACCTCAAAGTAAGATAGCTGTAACCAATAATCGCCATACCTGGGTGGATCTTGATGCTCTTTCGTCCCGGTTCCTTTGTCAATTCTATTTAGTTCAGATTGCATGGTCCAGCTTTTGCTAATTTTTATCTGAACCCATATTCCACCCATGAAGGCAATTCCGGGTTTGGTTTTTACGGGACAACCTGTAACCGTGTGCATTCCTAAACCTAATTTAAGCCCGAATTTACATTGTGGTTTTAATTTATTTTGAGACCAAACATCCAGGCAGATAATTGACATAACAAAATAAATGAAAAGCTTTTTCATTGCTAACTAACGGAATGGACGCATTAAAATTGTGCGCAGAAGCGTTTTTATTTTGCTCCTCGCCAATAAACATTTATCTTTAAAAACCTTTTGTGGGTATAGACACAGCAAGCTCCCGAGGCAAGTTCGGGACAGGTTCGGAAGCCCGTCTACTTTTTCCGGCAAGGGTTAACTAAAATGCGTGTTGAAACTATTTATTTATGAAAAAAAACAATTACTTCTTATTTTTTTGTTTGTGTTTTTCACTTCAAAATCTCTTACTATTTTCTCAAAACATCACAAAGGATAAATTAACTAAGGCCATTGAAAACAAGGCAGCTATATCAGCGACTGATATTAAACGTACAATAGATTCTCTATTAAAATCGGTGAACTTAAGCAAATCCGACACCGTTAAAATTAAGTTATATTTAACCATATGTGACCTATGCGATGTTACAGATAATCTAAAATATGCGGAACCGATCATTACTTTAACCGACAAATTATTACCGCTTACTAAAGATAGTTTGACTCAAAATCAATTGGTAAAATGGCGCTATAAAGCATTAGACTTCGAGCGTTTCTATTACCAAAGAAACAATGAAATGCTTTCGGAGGAAGAAAGTTTATATAAAAATCACATGGAAATTGCCCTTAAATACAACAATTTCGAAAGTTACACCGAAGCAGCTTACGCCTTATCCAACTTCTATTTCAAACAGGGGAACATGCTAAAAAAATTAAATATTTTGCAGGAAGGGTATGAAACAAATAAAAAAGCTAAATTTTACAGAGGGGTTTCACGCATGTTAATTCAAACTGCTTTTTTTTACGCAGATAATAAAGACACGGCCTCGGCCCTGGATTATATTAACAAGGCTATAGAAAATGAAAAATTGATCAACGATGATAAGCGAAAAAACAGGGCCTTTATAATCCGAGGTAGTTTATATAGAGATCTGGGTCAATATGCAAAAGCGCTGAATGAATTTGACGGCGCCATTAAAGGTTATACAGATGCAAAAGACACAAGTGCCCTGGCAGATGTGTATAGACAAATCGGATATTTGTATCAAAACAAAAAAGAATATGAAAAGGCAATTGAAAATTTTAAGAAAGGCGAACAAATTGCCCAATCCAACAATGACTTTGGATTACTTGTACAGTTCTTAATTGGAAAAGGAGATGCTCTGGCTTCCTTAGGCAAATACGATGAGGCCATTAAAGAACACAAATGGCTATGGGACAAAGTTTCTACGCATCTTATTAAAGTAGATTACACCACAATTGTTTTCTTTGGCAGTCACCTTGCAAAAGATTATGTATTAGCAAAACACTATCAAAAAGCAAAAGAGATCCTTGACATTTTAATTCCTATAACTTCAGTTGCGGTAGAAAAATCCAACGTAGAAAATTTAGCATTTAGAGCAGATTCAGCGTTAGGAAACTATAAAGAAGCATTGATCCATTATCAGAATTTCATTCAAATTCAACAAAAACTTAACGACGCTGATATAGCTAAAGCCGGAGCGCAACAAAAATTTAAGAACGATCTCGAAAAACAAAAAAACGAACAAGCACAAAAAGAAGCCCAAGCGCAAGCAGAAAATAAACGTCAAAAACTACTGTTAGTTCTTGGCTCAGTTGTTCTGTTATTAGTTGCGGTATTTGCCTTATTTGTATTTAGAAACCTAAAAACCTCCCAAAAACAAAACAAAATCATTGCCTTACAAAAACAAGAAGTAGAAATACAAAAAAACGAAATACAAAATCAAAAACACCTTGTTGATGAAAAACAAAAGGAAATTGTAGACAGCATAACATACGCTAAACGACTTCAAGACGCCATCTTACCACCTACAGAATTTATTTCGAAAAATATTCCCAATAATTTCATTTTATACAAACCAAAAGATATAGTGGCCGGTGATTTTTACTGGGCCGAAAAAATAGACAACCTGTTTTTTATTGCCGCAGCCGATAGCACCGGCCATGGAGTGCCCGGGGCCATGGTATCCGTGGTTTGTTCAAATGCTTTAAACAGAACCATTAAAGAATTTAAATTAACTAATACCGGCAAAATCCTGGATAAAACCAGAGAGCTGGTTCTTGAAACCTTTGAAAAAAGTGCAAGCGATGTAAAAGACGGTATGGACATTTCACTTTTATGTATAGACATGAATACCAAAAATATTTATTGGAGCGGGGCTAACAATCCACTATGGTACATCCAGAACGAAAAAATAAAAGAAATAAAAGCGGATAAACAGCCTATAGGTAAAACAGACCGCCCAAAACCGTTTACTACTCACCAAATCGAATACAAAGAAAATACTACATTTTACTTGTTTACTGACGGACTTGCGGATCAATTTGGCGGACCTAATGGCAAAAAATTCAAATACAAACAGTTTTCGGACCTTTTATTAAAAAATAATAATTTATCTCAAAAACAACAAGCAGATATCATTGATAAAGCGTTCTCAGAATGGAAAGGTAGCCTTGAACAAGTTGACGACGTTTGCGTAATTGGTATAAAATTATAAACTGTGTTAATCGCATTTAGAAAAAACAAAAATACTGGTAATATGTTTACAACCTGGCTTAACCGCGCCTGCTTGTAATTTTTTACGGGTTAACACTCAAACCTGCCGATAGGTGCGTTACTGAAACAAACACCAAGCCCGTTATAAGACTGAAAATACTGTTTCTGCTTACAAAAAGTATCATCCAAAAAAAAGCAACCTAATAGGTTGCTTTTTCATGTTGTAATAATGTTAAACTTACATTTATGCTAAACTTACATTTATGGCATTCATACCGCGTTTACCGTTCTCTGTTTCATAAGATACAAGATCGTTTTCACGGATTTCGTCGTTTAAACCTGTTGCGTGAACAAATATTTCTTGTCCATCTTCTCCTTTAATAAATCCGAAGCCTTTTGCTTCGTTAAAGAATTTTACTGTTCCTTTTTCCATTGCATTGTTTTTTACCCCATAAGGGTTTGTTATTAATAATTCGTTTTTGCACTCTGCAAAAACCGCTTGATAAAAAAATTGAAATTAACCGGTTTGTATTAGTATTACAAATAGATTGAGAGCCAATCTTCTAATGAAGGATACAAATATAGCACTAATTGCGCCATAAACCTAATTAATACGGTAAATGAATGGAAATATATTCTGTTTTCGCTTTATGTCATGATCTTGGTCATTATACCACTCACGAAAAACCGAAATGCATCATTTGCCATCGCTAATTACCTTTTGTATCTTTAAAACACTTTTGAATTCAATATTTGTAAAAGGGCGCTCAAAAAATAAAAGTGAAAAATGAAAAATAAAAAAAAACTATTTCGCTTTTGGAAAAAACTCGGTCCGGGTTTAATTACCGGTTCAAGCGATGACGATCCATCGGGCATTGCCACTTACTCGCAGGCCGGAGCGCAATTTGGACTCGCAACACTTTGGACCGCCCTGATCACATTTCCTTTGATGGCCGCCATACAGGAAATGTGCGCGCGAATTGGTTTAGTTACCGCGCAAGGTTTAACAGGCACATTAAAAAAAAATTATCCCAAACCTGTTTTATACCTTATGCTGCTTTTTAGTTTTCCCGCTATTGTGATGAACATTGGTGCCGACATCGCGGGCATGGGCGCGGTTGGTAATCTTTTGTTCCCAAACATTGAGGCCACTTATTTTAGCGTAATATTTACCATCCTCCTTCTCATCCTTATTGTTTATTTGCCCTATCGGAAGATCGCTTCTGTATTAAAATACCTTTGTATAGTACTGATGGTTTATTTAATTGTTCCATTCTTTATTAAGCAAGACTGGTTAGCCATTACCAAAGCAACCTTTATTCCCACTATAAAATTGGATAAAGATTTTGTTGGAATACTTGTGGCCATACTCGGCACTACTATTTCGCCGTATTTATTTTTTTGGCAGGCTACTATGGAAGTAGAAGAAATGAAGCACAAAAAACATCAGCTAATGGTGAATAAAAAAGTTATTGACGAAATGAAGCAAGATGTTGATGTGGGTATGTTATTCTCTAATGTGGTAATGTGGTTCATTATCCTAACTGCCGGAACAGTACTTTTTAACAGCCATTTTCATCGCATCGACACCGTTGAACAAGCCGCGCAGGCGCTTGAGCCACTTGCCGGTAAATATGCTTCGTGGCTTTTTTCAATAGGTGTTATTGGTACAGGATTATTGGCCATTCCGGTTTTGAGCGGTTCGCTCTCTTACATTTTTTGTGAAACGTTTGGATGGAAAGAAGGTCTTGATAATAAATTTAATGAAGCGCGGCCTTTTTACATCATCATTGCCATTTCGCTGGTGGTTGGCCTTTCGCTTAATTACATTGGGATAAGTCCGGTAAAAGCGTTGATCTACTCTGCCATTTTGTATGGTTTAACGGCGCCGGTTTTAATTGCTATCATCCTTCACATCTGTAACAACAAAAAAGTAATGGGTGAATATACTAACTCAAAAAAGTCGAACATACTTGGGTTTATAACATTGGTTCTTATGACCGTTTCTGCACTGGCGTTACTTTACTTTCAATTTACCGATTAGCAATTAACATGGGACACTTCCGACAATTTTACCTTACCTTACAGTTATAGCGCATAGGGGCGGACAATTCTCCGTAGACAATTCCTCGTAGACAAAAAGCATTTAGCTTCGACGGCGACTTCTCACAGGGGCAACGCACAGTAGCTCTTTTGGATTGAAAAGAACATTCAGGTAAAAAGATTTTTAAAATTTTTTTGCCGAAGGCCATTCTGGCTATCCCAAGCTGCGGTCATTTGTATTTTTTCCGTTCCTCCAAAATTCCAAATCACCCCGCACACAATATCGTGTGGCGAAGCCACGATTTGTGCGCTACTGCCTACGGTCAAACAAGGCGCAAGCCTCCGGCAGGGAGGTATGTTAGATTATACTTGATCTTGCATTGCAAAAATCCAATATTTTGCTTTATTTTATATAATGAAAAAAATGGCCACATTACGCCTTAAAACAATAAAAAAATGGCTGACATAAACATAAATTCGGAACTGATTAAAGAAGCCGTAGGTTTT
>JBGASH010000075.1:0-13394 GCA_044229775.1 Bacteroidia bacterium | reverse complement strand
AGCGGTTTTTACGCGTATTTACTCGATAATAAAATTAAAGTAAAAGAGAATGGTGGCATCAAGGGCGATTCGCTCTTCGACCCCAATCGCAATAAGCAATTGTATTCGGTGTTTTTGAGCAGCGCCAAGCGCGAGATCCAGATGATCAACGTAAATGTTAACCCCTGGGTAAAATTAAATAAAGGCAGCGATTCGGCAGGCGTGTCGCATTACCTCGATGCCAAAATGAATTTTAATACCAACTATTATAAATATTTTGAAGATAACATTTACAACCACGGGTATTATGTGAATTCGTTCATTGATACCACCAAAACGCGCGACAGCACGCATCTGATCCAATTAGTTGGACAAGCCAACTATACTATTAAGTCGTTTAAGAATGGTTTAAGTGCTACCTTGGGTTATAATTACGAATACAATATCCTTCATCAGTATAAAGACAGCGTGTTTGCGCATCAGAAAGTGGGTCTCAATGTTTTTTACAGGAAATTATTTTTGAGTAAAGATTCTGTGGCGGTGAACCGAAACACCAATGTATCGTCGCAGTTGATGTTCAATTCCATTTTGGCGGGACCAAATAAAAATGATGTTCAGGCCGAGTGGATAGGAAACGTTTTATTTAATAGTAATGAGAATGGTTTGGCCACCAAGCATTCGGTGAAATTATTCGCTAATGTGTTGTACGAGCAGCGCCATCCCGACTTTATGTATAATTACTGGTACGCTAATAATTTTCAATGGCACAATAATTTTAAACCGGTAAGCCTTTTGCAGGGAAGGGCAGGGCTCAGCGATAATTTTACGGGTTTAGGATTTAGTGTGCTGTACCAAAACTATAACAACTATTTGTATTTTGATTCGGTGGCGGCGCCCGAACAATTGGCCAAACAATTAAGTAACCTGGCCCTGAACTTAAATTTTGATAAAGTATTGTTTAAGCATTTAGGCTTAAGAGGCAATGGCATTTATCAGTTGGCGGGCGATACCAACATTGTGCGTATGCCAAAGATAGTGGCCAGCGGCTCTATTTATTATACCGGTAATTTATTTAAGAACAATTTGCAATTACAATTTGGCGCGCAAATTCAATATTACCAAAGTTTCAGAGGGTATTTGTACATGCCGGCCACCAATATCTTTTATTTGCAGAACCGTTACACCGGTGGTAATTATCCTTTTGTAGATGTGTTTTTAAACGCGCGCATCAGGCCGGTACAATTTTTTGTAAAAGTTACCAATGTGTTGCAACCGGTTTTAGGTGTGCCGTATTTTTTAACGCCGCATTATTCGCAGCCCGATCTGGCCGTGCACTTTGGGTTAACCTGGTTGTTCTTCGATTAAATTTACGAATGCGTATAAGGCTCGTTGTTTTCGGCAAGCTCCTTTATGTTTTGCAGGGCGTGTTTAATGTAGGCGCGCCAAACAGTTTTGGTAAAGAGCCAATAAAAAGGGTAGGCAAGAGGGTTTTTAAAAAACAAGGTATAAATATACGTTATCAAAATGGTACCGTCGGGGTTTTGGTTGGTGTACCACTCGCCCTGAAATTTTTCAAAACCAAAGGCCCAGAATTTAAAATCGCTAAGTTCAATTTTCCAGTATTGGTTTTCGGTGCGTACTAATACCGTGTCTAAAAAGGCTTCGCCGCCTTTAAAGAAAATACTTTTTTCCATAAATATTTTTCTGCTGCCGTTCATTTGTCCCCACGTGGCATCATCGGTAGCTAAATACACGCGAGGCATAGGACCATAACCGCCGTGAACTTTTTTTACATCGCACAGCATGGGCGTTTTAAAGGCCCGCTCGAGTGTACAATTAAATATTGCGGTGACAGTAGTTTTGGTTTGCATAAATGAATATTGATTTAAAGGTAGGGAAAAATGGGGGTATTAGTAAAAGGGCCCTTACATTATTGAACAGAGAGTGTTTTTAGCACTAAGACGCAAAGACGCTAAGAAAAACTTTGCGAACCTTTGTGTCTTAGCGTCTTCGTGGCAAACTACCGGTAACCACAAAGAACACTAAGAAAAAGTTTGCGAACCTTAGCGTCTTCGAGCCTTCGTGGCAAACTACCGATAGCCACTAAGACGCAAAGGCACAAAGCGAATGCAAAGATTTTGCAAGTTACTTTGCGAACCTTAGCGTCTTCGAGCCTTCGTGGCAAACTACCGATAGCCACTAAGACGCAAAGGCACAAAGAAAACACAAAGATTTTTTGCAGTAGACTTAGCTCCCGATAGCTATCTGGATACATTTTTTCCTTTGCCTTCGGCAATTTTTTAGGCTTGTCAATTGCTAAAAAATGTGTGATCCCCTTGGGTCCCCCTGGCGGGGCTTCCCATTTTTCTTAACGCAATTGCCTGCGCCTAAAAAACCGGATAAAATGAGGCCGTTTTATACTCAAAAAAACGCTCCTCGTCTTTTCACTTAACTCGTTATTAATTGTGTAGATCGTATGTGCTTTTTGGGCCTTGTCAGTGATAGCGGGAAAATGTGTGCACTGGAGGCCTAAGCCGACACACATTTTAACCGCGGTTTTGGACCGCCGTAGAGGCGGAACAAAAATCACCTTCAAGGGCCAAAAGCGTTTTTGCATACTTTTTGCGCGCCAAAAAGTATGAAAAGAAATTCATCAAGGCAAAAAGTAAGGGAGGAATTCGTAAGCAAAAGAAAGAACATAAAAAAACTACTTCTTCGCCAAATTATAAACCCCATCCCATCTCCTCAAAATACATCCCGTCACTTGTTTTTTATCGTTCACCACAAACTCAATACTTCTACGACTGTTATCGGTGTAATAAAAAAGATTCTCGGTTATAAATTGCATGTCAATGGTTCGGTTAGCAATTTCTGGTGCTTCTTTAATGTAACGGAAAAGTTTGGTGCCATTGGTTATTATTTCCATTGGCCTTAGCATGGTATCTTGTTTAGCGGGCACATAAATACCGGCGTATTCTTTTAAATTAAGTGTTGGCGCGGCAGATTCCTTAATTTTATTTAAACGCAAGGTTCCAAAGAGTAATAAATTTATCGCGTTCTTATTTTTTGTGTCAAATACCAGCGAAGCGCCATCATCGGGATTAATAAATTTACCGTTACCCATTGAGATGAGTTGATAATTGTAACCATTGTCTTCGCCCCACAAAACGCCGTCTTTTATTTTAAACACTATCTTTCTTATCCAATTATGATCGTTGGTTGAAAGGTACGTGCCTTCTAAAAGTTGTAATTCTTTAAGAGGTGCTTTTTCAGTTTTTACCATATCGTCGGTGTTCACGCCCAGATCTTTTAAGCGTTTCAAACTGGTTTTGCAACCGGGGTTTAATTTTACGGCTTCCTTCGAGGCTTCTATGGCTTTGGCTTTATCGCCTAATGCTAAAAGCGCGTCGGCATAACTGTCAAAGGCGTTAAAGGATGCCGGGTTTATCTCGGTATTTAATTTAAGATAAGCGGCGGCCTCTTTTGTTTTTCCGGCGTTTAAAAGATCGTAGCCTACAATATTGGCTTCGCCTTCGGAGCCATAATAATTAGTAGAATCTTTTGTGGCTTTGTAATAAGCAAGTCCGGCGTCAATACCATCTTTCAACATCACTTTAGCAACAGTGAGGGCCAGCGAACGGTTTTGCACATCGGGTGTTCCTGCGGGTATCACTACTTTATTTAAATTGATCTTTCCAAAAAGTAAAAGACTTACCGCTTTCTTGTCGCGATAGTTATTGGGATCGGTACTAAATACCAGCGAAGCTCTGTCGTCGGGATTAATAAATTTGCCTTCGCCCACCGGAATTATTTTGTACGAGTAACCATTATCCCAACCGTACAAGTTGCCCAATAACTCTGTAAAAATGATCTTTCGCACGTGGTTAGGTTCGTTGGTAGAAATGTATTCGCCTTCTAACGACCTTAAATATTCTATTGGGACAGCTATTTTTTTAATACTGTCTTTGTCGCCTTTTAAAATAGTTTGTGTGTTGTTGGCATTAGACGAGTTGCAGTTGAAGGCGAAAGCGCTGAATAAAAAAAGAAATACCGGCAAGGCCACAATTACTTTTAAGGTTGATAATTTAGAAGAGCGTTTTTTCATCATCATGGCAATGCGTTTTTTAACCGAAAAGGTATAGGTGCTGGCAATTTCAAAATTATTTTCAAGCATTACCTGGTTAAGCAGGGAGTATTGGTAACCCGACAGCTCTACGCCGGAGTTTAAAGTACCAAGATCGGCTAAATACTCGTGGGTAATTTTTAGCGAGCGTTTGTACAACCACACAAAAGGATTGAACCATTGAAAAATAAGTAAGAGCTCTAACAAAATAAGATCGATGGAATGTTTTTGCAGTATGTGTACTTTTTCGTGCGCAATTATTTTGGCCAGTTCTTCGGCGGGATAGTCGTTACGGTTAATAAAAATAAAATTTAAGAACGAAAAAGGCGAGATGTTCTTTTCGAGGCGGATCACCTTCATGCCCGAAATTTTTTGAGCCGGGTGTTTTGAAACGTAAACCAAAATGCGAATAAAATTTAGGAGAAAACGCAGCAGGAACAGCGCGAGGCCAATAAAATACACCGCCAGTATAATGTTTAACCAGTTGGGTTTTGTGGCGGACGCATTTACCGAAACGCTTTGCGCGTCATCGGTTTTGTTGGCGGTTAATTTAGTTCCTGTCAATTGGCTGTTGTGGTGAGGCATTGGGCCGTGCGGACCATGAAAATGCCCGTTATACATGTTTTCGCTCAGGTCTTGTTCGTATTGTTCAACCGGTACTATAAGGTATTTGGTAACAAACGAATTTTGCCCCGTGTTATTGGCCATGCTAATATTGAGCAGGGGCATTAACAGCGATGCTACTACCGATGCCAGTAAATAAAAGCGGTTGAGCTTAAAAAAAGTATCGTTCTTTAAAAACACCCGGTATGCCAGGTAAAATAAAGCGAGACAAATAGCGGTCTCTATGGAATAGATAATGAAATTATTCATGTTTCTTAGATTTTTTTAATTCCTGCATTAATTTAATGGCTTCATCCACTTCGTTTAGGTTCAGGTCGTTTTCTTTTGAAAAGAACGACACCATTTGTTGAAGTGAGTTATCAAAGTAATTATTAATAACGCGTTTCATGAACAGTTTAGTGTACTCGCTTTTTTTAACGATTGGAAAATACTGGTAGGTATTGCCATAACTTTTATGGTTCACAAATTTTTTGCGCTCCAGGGTACGGATGATGGTGGATACTGTATTATAAGCGGGTTTTGGTTTGGGGATCTCGTCAATAATATCTTTAACGAAGGCTTTTTCTTTTTCCCACAAAATTTGCATGATCTGCTCTTCTGCTTTGGTTAATTCGTTCATGGTAAGGTGTTATATTTTTATCAAAGGTAAACTATTTGTTTAAGCGTTACAACTATATTTATAGTTAAGTAACTAAAAACGTAGTTAATTGGGTGAGGGACAGGGGGATTAGTTTTTTGGGAGGGGTTAAATGCATGGATTGGAAATCCGCTCTATTGAGGGTTTTTGAAGATTGAGATGCTATTTACTTGTTAAAATGGTCAAAAAAACTAATATATTAGCATAGGATAAACTAGCGCCTGCAGAGAAATATTGAAAATTCATTGTGTTTTCGCAATGCCTTATTTAAAAGTTTAGGTTAAATGCCTTCGCTCTCTCAGATAGGTTTTTTAAGAAGTTCTTTTTATATGCTCTTTGAGACATTTTATTATAAGTCCTTTTTAAGACATTTGACTTGTGTCTTTTCTTTTTGAAATGACTTTTGAGCTCCGGCATCCATAAGTGAATATCTGTGGGCGTTACTTATCCTAATTGTTTATGAAATTAACCGAAGAACAAATAAAGAAGATATCTGCCGACTTTGATTCTATAAAAGACATATCTGATTTATGTACCCTTATAAATTACATTGACAATTTGATAAAAGCGAGAAAAGAATCTCGTTTTTCAATTTACAAGCTAAATTACTTTGCATTTCATCAGAGAGGAAGATATAAGGTGTTTAAGATATCAAAACGTAATGGGCAAGTAAGAAAAATAAAATCACCGAGACCTTACTTGAAGGTAATACAAAAGTGCATCAATATCATGTTGCAGGTTAAATTTACTTCGCATCATGCTTCTCATGGATTCCTAAATGGTAAAAGTATTGTGACAAACGCAAGCAAGCACGTATATAAAACTTTCGTTTTAAACATTGATATCACAAATTTTTTCGAAAGTGTTGATTTTAGACGAGTAAAAACTGTTCTGGGCTTGCAACCTTTTAACTTATCTGAAATCAGAGAACCAATAGCGTTTTTAATTTCTAATTTATGTTGCGATAAGGGATCTTTACCACAAGGCGCACCGTCTTCTCCTATTTTAACTAACATAGTTTGTCAAAGACTAGACAGAAAATTGTTTCAGCTTTCAAAAGAATTTGGAGCAAAGTACACTAGATATGCGGATGATATAACCTTTTCTTGCAACAACGAGATTTTTGATTTTATGTTTATGAATCAATTGGAAGAAATAATTGTATCAGAAGGATTTAAAATTAACTCTTCCAAAACTAGAATTCAATGTAATAAGGATAGGCAAGAGGTTACTGGTATAATTGTAAACAAAAAGGTTAATGTAGCTAGAAAATTTGTTAGGGAGATACGAGCAATCTTACACAATTACGAATACAAAGGCCAACAACGTACTCAAGAAATTTTTGTTGAGAACTGGAAAAACCCGAATCAGAAAGCACCACAGTTTGATATTAGTCTAAAGGGCAAAATAGATTATCTTGGGATGGTAAGGGGAAAAAAAGACCCTTTGTATCTCAAATACAAAACCCATTATGTAAAAAGCTTTTCGAAACACAGCATAGATTACAGCTTTATTCAAGATGAATATGTGAAGACCCAATTAAATAATGACTGTGATAAAATGTTCGAGATATTGATGAATACGTCAATGTCAACAAAGGAAAAGTTCACTAATTATTGTACCCATGCGTTTTACCAAATTGAAGTAATAGTTAATTACTATTTAAGTCGTCGATTTACATTTGATGAATTGCTTGTTGAATTAACGAATCACACTTTCTTTAGAAAAGATAAATCACAATTTGAAAAAGGAAATGTTGGTTCCATTCAAGCAATCTTCAAAGTATTCTTATTTGAAAAGTACTTCTACTATTTGCCAGGAATGTCTTATAAATCTGTTATAACAAAAATTAGAATTGTGCGAAACAATAACGTTCACAAGGATAATGCTATTAGAAGAACGGAGGAAATAATTACAACCGAATACCATGCTTTACAAGACAGAATTCGAAGAATGGCTATTCCAACACTCACGAAAGAAGAAAGAAAATTGGAAAATGAATTCAGCGCTATTCCTTTTTTAAAGGAAGCTAATTTCTCCTTAGTATTAAATACTGTAAAAGATGTTGTTGAGAAAGTGAAATTATCAAGTATATGACAAATATAGATTGGGATAAATTTATTTCGGTTGAAAAGGATTGGAGTAACAAATTGCTATTTCAACATACTTTAAAGGAAGATGGAAGTTTGGTATTAAGAACCTTTAGCATTTCATTCTCTGGTGAAAATTCTATTGAAAAACTTATCGAATTTATTAAAACAGCTATAAAAAAATACGTCCTCACAGAAAAAGAAATAGCTTTTTATGAAGGGCAAGGCGTGGACCCTTCAGATCACGCACTCCAATATTTTAGTAAGATTAATCCGAGTAAAGATGGAAAATATGGCGAGTTAATTCTTTATATGCTCGTTGAAGATATATTAAGGGTACCGATGGTAGTTTTTAAAATCCCTACAAGCGTTAAAGATCAAGTCAAAGGTTCGGATGGTGTTTTTATTGGTAATTATAAAAATCAGCCAGCTATCTTGCTTGGTGAGTCAAAAACCTGGAAGAACTTAGAGAAAGCATTAAAGAATGCTTTTGCTTCTTTAAATAGATTTTATGAAAACAGTGATGCAATTAAGAATGAGTTTTTTGTTGCATCTAAAAGTATCAAAGAAAAGAATCTTTCCGAAGAGGACTTAAATTTTATATGGAAATGCTTAACAACAGATAGCGATGAGTACAAAAACAGACTAAAGGTTCATCCTGTACTTATTGTTTATGATAGTAAGGAGATTCTAGAGGCACTAGGAGGAAAGCCTGAAGAGATTGAGAATAAGGTGAAAGAAGCAGTTGAAAATAGTATTCAAGGAAGTCTGGCAGAAATAAAAAAATTGTGTAGTGAATTTAAGGACGTAGCTAAGGCAAATTTGGATTTTTTCCTTATTCCTGTGGATAACCTTACCAAATTTAGGAACAGTTTATATAAATCTTTTCACGGGGAGGAATGGAAACCGAAAAAAAAACAACAAAAAGAAAAAGTAACTGAAAAGAAAGCTTCACAGGAAGAAGAGTAATGGCAAACACATTTGATTCAGCAAGAAAAAACCCTGTATTTCAAGAAACCTTGAAGCGACTAGTTATTAATCAATTTTGTGACGACTATGACTTACCTGACAAAAAGCAACCGATTGACATTTCCGATTTAAGAAAAGCAGCTTGGCTAGCATCAATTTTAGCTACTAGTTCTGAGGATGGGCAACAATTTATTGCCGCGTCGTTCGCAAAGTTATTATATCTGCAAAACTCAACTGATGAAGAAAGGACTCAAATGGCCTATACTATCTTGTCGAGGACAGGAAATCTTGCCGCAACTCGCCATTTAAGAAATATTTATGATGTTAAAGCAGATGACCAATCAAAATTTAAGAAGAGTTTTGGATCGGTACTGGATATTGAAATTGGTGCAAAAAGAAATATTAACAAAATTGATACTAGTAATAATTCTTTTTTCGTTACTGATTTCCAAAAACAACTTTGGGAAGGACTTAAAATACATGATAAAATTGCAATATCCGCGCCAACCTCTGCTGGAAAATCTTTTTTTGTGCAGCATTTTATCGATGGATTATTTAGGCAAAATCAAGAATTCAAAGTAATTTACATTATTCCTACGAAAGCCCTAATAAGCCAAGTTAGCGAAGAGTTTAAGCGAATCCTACCAATTGATGTTTCGATTAGGACAGCGTTTATAGATGATATTGATTTCGAGGAAAAGAATGAAGCATCAAAAGTGGTTACTTTGATCAAAAAGGAGATTTATTGCGTTACACCTGAACGTTGTTTAAAATTATTACAGCAAGGATGGAAAAAAATCTACTTACCGGATTTGATTTTTATTGATGAAATTCAAAATGTCGAAACAAATGATAACAGGGGAGTTTTGCTTGAGTATGTCCTGTCTCAGGTTTCCGCTTTGTGGAGCAGAGCGAAAATACTATTCGCTGGGCCATTTATAATAAATGGAAAAGAACTTTATGAGAAATTACTGCGTATTCAAGGAGAGGATATTAACACTTATTTGCCGGCGGTCTATCAACTTCGTATTACAGCTCAAGCAACTCAAGCCAATATACTCAGTCTTTTTATTCATCTACCTGATAGAACCACAGAACAAATTGACATTCCTTTCGATCTTACCATAAAGGAAAACACTCCTAATAAATCTTTTTTGGCACCAATAGTTAAAAGATTTGGTAAGAAAGATAGAAATATTATTTATGCTGCTAAAGCAAACTGGTGTGTAGGTTATGCAATGGAGTTTATCACCCAGATTGGCAAACAAAACAAACCAAAGGAAATACATCCTGCGGTTAAAGATTTAATTGATCTTTTGAAAGAGGAAATTCACGAACAATTTTATCTGAGATATTGTTTAGAGTATAAAGTAGCTTTTCACCATGGCAAATTGCCTGATGTAGTGAAAAGTGAAATTGAGTATCTTTTCGAGAATAATCATATTGAATATTTGTTTTGTACTTCTACATTATTACAAGGAGTAAACCTACCCGCGCCTAGAATGTTTATTGTTACCCCGTCTAAAGACAGCCAGGATTTAACAGACTTTGAATTTGGTAATTTAATCGGTCGAGCCGGAAGAATTAAAGATTCTATGATAGGCACAATATTTTGTCTTGAAAAGTCACCTAGAATCGGATGGTCAACGAAATATTTTAATGCGGATTATAAGAAAAAAGTTACTCCAACCACTGAAACTGCTTTACAAAAAGAAGTTACTGCCTTCATTAAAACTATGAGAACAGAGGCAAAAGAGCTTAATCATAATGGTGAGGAATATACCGGTAATCTTTTAAAACAGAAATTTCTTGAAAATCCAGAAGTTTTTATTGCTTTCGTGAAAAGTAAAACATCGGATGCAGAAAAGATTAAATCATTAGAAGGTGAAATGAAAAAAGTCCTCAAGGATGTTTCTATTACAAACGATTTGGTGAGATTAAATCCAAATATTGACCCTGTTCTACAGAACATATTGCTTGAAAAAATAATTGCTGATGGAATTGAAAAGTGGGTTCTAATTGATGAAGAAAATGGTAACGAAAACTACAATAAAAAACTGAAAAGAAAAGAGGCTGAATTGTTACCGCCAAGTCAACGCAACTTTTATTTTCAATTTGAACATCTTTTAGAGAAACTAGATGAAATCTTTGGTGTAAAAAACGAATCCTATAAAAAAAGAGTGCCAATGAATATTCGCCAAATGGCTTTCTATGCTGTAACCTGGTTGGATAGCTTGACCTACGCGCAGCTAATAAAAAAGGAACTTGGTCGCTATAAAGAATTGGACTCTGAGATTAAAGGCAGTTTAGCTAAATTGAATAAAACTAATGAAAGGATTACACGAGTATTTACGGTTAATTCGGTAATTGTAACTTATCTTTTAGTAAAGTACTTTAAGCTTTTAAGTGATATTTTGGAATCGAAAATGTCTCCTGAGCAGAAACTACAATTCAGGAAGACTCTTAATATTCATACAATGCTTGAATTAGGAACACGAAAAATTGAGGTTTTAATTATGGTGTCTATGGGAATTCCAAGAGCAATTGCTCTGAAGTTATCTATCTTAATTCCTTATGAAAGAAGAGAAAGTCCAATACTGTGGTTAGACGAACAAACGGATTTGAGGGCATTATCAAAATTGAAGCCCTATTACGTAAAGTACTTATTCCGAAGGGGATTTCTTTCTAGTTTGAAGGAAGGTGAAAGAGCAAAATTATTATAAGTGTTCAGTAAAATAAGGCGTCCTTGCAATAAAGTACAAATACCTATTTATTGAAGGCACCGCGTGAGGGATTGAGCCATTGTTTGAGCACATTTTGCTTCAGCAAAATTGCGAGTGGCGAAAGCCTCCTTCGTCAGGCTCAGGACAGGCTAAGGCACACCCTAAAACAACTTAAAAAATAACCTTATTATTTCCCTTATATTTTTATAAATTTGCTCTCCATATTAAAAACTAAACACTTAACACTAATAACTACATACTATGTCAAAAGGTCCAATAAGCAACTTCATAGAACATCACTACAAACATTTTAACGCCGCCGCATTGGTAGATGCCGCTAAAGGCTACGAAACACATTTAACCGAGGGTGGTAAAATGATGATAACCCTTGCCGGCGCCATGAGTACCGCTGAGCTGGGTAAAAGTTTAGCCGAGATGATACGCCAGGGTAAAGTGGATATTATTAGCTGCACCGGCGCTAACCTCGAGGAAGATATTATGAACCTGGTGGCCCATAGTCACTACAAACGCGTGCCTAATTACCGCGATCTTTCGCCTCAGGATGAGTGGGATCTTTTAGAGAACCATTATAACCGTGTTACGGATACTTGTATACCCGAGGAAGAAGCTTTTCGTCGCTTACAAAAACACATACATAAAATTTGGAAAGACGCCGATACCAAAGGCGAGCGCTTTTTTCCGCATGAGTTCATGTACAAAATATTAAACAGCGGCGAACTAAAACAATACTACGAAATAGATCCTAAAGACAGCTGGATGCTGGCCGCCGCCGAAAAAAATCTTCCAATTGTAGTACCGGGATGGGAAGACAGCACCATGGGAAATATCTTTGCTTCGTACGTAATTAAAAAAGAAATTAAAGCCACCACCATGAAATCGGGTATCGAGTACATGGCCTGGCTCGCCGACTGGTATGTAAAAAATTCATCAGGCAAGGGCGTAGGCTTTTTTCAAATAGGGGGCGGTATCGCCGGTGATTTCCCAATATGCGTGGTGCCGATGTTGTACCAGGATATGGAAATGCAAAATATTCCGTTCTGGAGTTATTTCTGTCAAATTTCTGATTCTACTACCTCGTACGGTTCGTACTCCGGCGCGGTGCCCAACGAAAAAATTACCTGGGGTAAATTGGATGTTAATACACCTAAGTTTATTGTGGAGAGTGATGCTACTATAGTGGCGCCTCTTATTTTTGGATGGATTCTTGGGTGGTAAATTAATGTTTCTCGCACCTTGCTCCGCCGAAGCTTCGCAAAGGCGAGGGAGCCGCAAGGTACGCAGGGTGTCATACTGAGCTTGACGAAGTATGACTACATGATGCTACTATTGTAGCGCCGCTTATTTTTGGATGGATACTTGGGTGGTAATTTGTTTTTCCTTCCCTTACTTTTTTCCTTGATGAAAAAAGTAAGCAAAAAAATCAAGGCCATATGAGGCATTGTCTTTGCCACTGGCAAAGCCACCGCTCCAAAAAGCAGGCCCCATCCCTTCGGGATGGGAGACCCCACCCTGCTTTTTGATCGCATATGCTGACATATAGCCGAAGTATTTTAACTGTATTCCCTTTTACGAGTTTTTTATAGGGAGTCCCATGTACGCGCACGCACATGGGTTTTGTTTAAAGCGTGTACTCATAACTAAAAGTGTTATAAGGCCTCATTTTATACGGTTTTAATTGCGATGGAAATTGCGTTAATAAAAATGGGTAGCCCCGCTAGGGGGACCCCAGGGGATCACCCATTTTTTAGCAATTTACAAGCAATTAAAATTGGCCGAAGGCCAAAGGATAAAATGTAGCCTTGATTTTTTTGTTTCTTTTTTTATCAAGAAAAAAAGAAAGGGAAGAAAAAGTTTAATACGAATGTGCATCAAAACAAAAAGCAAAAAGAAATAATTGCCGTCAAACAAGAAAAAACCAGAATAAAAAAATTGAATTTTTACAAATTGAACAGAATGTTCAATTATTTTACTTCGCCGCGAAAAACGTATTGAACGGCACACGATTAGTGATCGATCTTCCAAGCGTTACTTCATCCGTATACTCCAACTCATCCCCCACCGAAATACCACGGGCAATAGCCGATAAGGTAAGGTTATACGGACTCAATTTCTTAAAGATAAAGAACGAGGTGGTCTCGCCTTCCATGGTAGCGTTAAGCGCTAAGATCACTTCTTTTATTTCGCTGTCTTTACCCATGCGGTCGATCAAACTTTCAATATTTAAATTA
>JBGASH010000074.1:0-14561 GCA_044229775.1 Bacteroidia bacterium | reverse complement strand
CGTGGATAATCGGAGGTTTGATAGCAGATATTTCCAAGATTTGTAAAGGCGGCCGAAATGTTGATGGGGTCTTTCAGTTCTTCGGCGAGTTGTAAACATTTTTCGTAATAAATGGAGGCCTGTGGAAAGTTACCCTGATCTTCGGCAAAAAATCCGAGGTGGGTATAGGTAAGGATCAGTCCTTTTTTATCATTTAATTTTCTGGCGATCTCGTAAGCGCCATCAATACTTTCCTTTGCTTTTTTGAGATCGGTAAACTCGTATTCAAGAAAAAGTTGAATAAGTAACTGTAACTTTAAAGTATCATCAGTGGTCTTATGGAATTTGGCCTCTAACGAATCGATAGCGTGATTCTGACCCGGCATTTTTGTGACAAAAAGTAAAACACATAAAAGGAGAATTATGTGTTTAGCCTTCATTGTTGGGCGTATCTTAAAATGAAATTGTTGAAACGGGAGTTAATAATCACTCCTCTGTACTTTCAATATCTTGAAATTATGCTTTTAAAAATCCTAAGATCTTTTCAACGCTTACTTTAGCGTCGCCGTAAAGCATCTCAGAGTTTGGCTTGTAAAATAACGGATTATCTTCACCCGAATAACCGGCCGACATAGAGCGTTTCATGATAATTACTTTTTCGGCTTTCCAGGCTTCAATTACCGGCATACCGTAAATAGAACAACCCGGATCATCTTGCGCCGCTGGATTTACCACGTCGTTAGCACCAATTACCATTACCACATCTGTATTAGGCATGTCCTCGTTGATCTCATCCATTTCTAACACGATATCGTATGGCACATTGGCTTCGGCTAATAACACGTTCATGTGTCCAGGTAAACGACCCGCAACCGGGTGAATGGCGAAACGTACATTTTTTCCGGCTTTGCGTAATGTTTGTACCATATCATAAATAGGATATTGGGCTTTAGCAACTGCCATACCATAACCGGGAACAATAACAATTGATTTCGCTTCCTTTAATAAGTTTGCAACTTCTTCGTGATTCAACGCCGTTACCTCGCCTTCCATGGCTTTTTTCTCACCTGTTCTGGCACCTAAACTAGAGCTGGCAAATATTACGGAGAAGAATGAACGGTTCATCGCCTCACACATGTGCATTGAAAGAATAGCACCCGAGCTTCCTACTAAAGCACCGGTAACAATTAGTAAGTCGTTACCCAACATAAAACCTGCCGCAGCTGCAGCCCAACCCGAATAAGAGTTCAGCATAGAAACTACTACCGGCATATCACCACCACCAATTGCCATAACCAACACTACACCAATAAAAGAAGCAATGGCCATCATGATATCCAAATAAAGCATGCCGCTTGTTCCTTCGGCTTTGCAAAAGAAAACTCCTAAAACAACACAAGCGATGAGTAAAATTAAATTCATTAATTGAAGTCCTGCAAAACTCCATGGTTTAGAAGGAACCTTACCGTCTAATTTTCCCCAGGCAATGATGGAACCTGTAAACGTGATCGCCCCAATAAAAATTCCCACAAAAACTTCTACTAAATGTATATTGTGCTCAGCACCGGTTAACATTTGAGTAGTAGGATCAAGATAAGAACCAATACCCACTAACACGGCGGCTAATCCCACAAAACTGTGAAGGATTGCCACTAACTGCGGCATGGCGGTCATTTCCACTTTTCTTGCCACCAAAATTCCAATAACGGATGCAACGGCAATGGCAGCGATAATGTAAACGTGGCCTTCAACGCCTTGTCCCATTACTGTAGCAAAGATCGCTACGATCATTCCAACGATCCCGTAAAGAACACCGCGTTTGGCAGATTCTTGTGAGGACAATCCACTTAAACTTAAAATAAACAGGATACTCGCAAATAAGTAGGCTGCTGTTTGAATTTCTTTTGCTATGAACATCATAATTTCTTTTTTTCTCTTTTATCCACCGTAGCTTTAGCGAAGGCGGGTTATTTTTTAAACATTTTCAACATACGGTGTGTTACCACAAATCCGCCCACAATATTAATACTGGCTACCAAAATTGCTACAGTAGCAAGTATGGTCATGATATTTCCGATATCATTTTTAGTTTGCAATAAACCTCCGGTAACAATGATACCGCTAATCGCGTTGGTAACCGCCATCAATGGCGTATGCAACGAGTGCGATACGTTGGTGATCACTTGCCATCCCACAAAAATGGCTAATACAAAAACCGTGAAGTGCTGAATGAAAGCAGGAGGCGCGAACGCACCAACCAACAACAGCAATCCGCCAACAACCGCCATAGTGATGATGGTTGACATAGCTTTTTTCTTTGCGCTTGCTTCATCCGCCGCTTTAGTTTCTTCGGCGGTTGGAGGGGCAACTTTTTTAGCACCGCCACCGGCAGTTGGACTAACTTGTAATGGGGCAGGGGGCCAGTTCACTTTTCCGTTGTAAGTAACCATGGCACGCGAAACAACCGCGTCTTCCATATCGATCTTCCACTTTTCGGCTTTGCCCATGTCATCTAATAAGTGACAAAGGTTGTTGCCGTATAATTGAGAAGCCTGATTTGGTAATTGATTTAATTTTCCAACAATGGTAACGCCATTATCAGTCGTATAAATTTCCCCGTTTTTAGTAAGATCACAGTTACCGCCTGTTGAAGCGGCTAAGTCAACGATCACCGATCCCGGTTTCATTGCTTTAACGTGATATTCTAACCATAATTTTGGAGCGGGTCTGCCCGGAATTTGTGCAGTAGTAATTACTATATCAACTTCTTTAGCTTGCTCTAAGAACAATTTCATTTCGGCCTCAATGAATTCTTTACTCATTTCTTTAGAGTAACCCGAAGCAGTGGCGCCATCTTCATTTATTTCTACTGTAAGAAATTGCGCGCCCATCGATTCAATTTGTTCCGCAACTTCTTTACGGGTATCAAAAGCTCTTACAACAGCGCCTAACGAATTAGCGGCACCAATGGAAGCTAATCCTGCCACACCGGCACCTATCACTAAAACTTTTGCAGGCTCTACTTTTCCGGCAGCGGTGATCTGTCCGTTTAAAAATCTTCCAAAATGATAAGAGCCTTCAATAACCGCTCTGTATCCGGCAATGTTAGCCATAGAGGATAACACATCCATTTTTTGCGCTCTCGAAATACGCGGAATGGCATCCATGGCCACGGCGTTCACTTTTTTATCAGCTAATTTTTTTAAGAGATCAGGATTTTGGGCGGGCTATAGATAACTTAATAGTACCAAACCTTCATCATTCCAACTTCTTCGGTTGAAGGTTCTTTTACTTTAAGTACTATATCAGAGTTGCCGTAAATATCGGCAGCGGTATTTACTATTTTAGCACCGGCTTCTTCAAACTCTTTATCAGAAAAGTTTGCTTTTATTCCGGCACCTTTTTGAATTTGGACTTCAAATCCTTGCTTTTGCAGTCGTTTGGACTGTTTTGGAGTTGCAGCAACTCTTAGCTCGTTTGGGGATATTTCGATGGAATTCCAACTTTCATAACATTTCAATTTTAGGAAAGCAAATAACGAAAAAATATAAGAGAAAGTCAAGAAAATAACTCGCTGTATTGTGCTAATCCTCAGCGACGTTTACAGTAATACAGGCCTAATTTCTAACCCAAGATTATTTCGATATATAAAAACAGCTTAAGATAAATTAAACTGGGCATTTTTTGCCAGAATTAATTGACAATACTGTTTGCAGAGATATAATGGTTACTGCCATCTGATTTTAAGTTACAGAACTGTACCCTTAAGCTTGTTGAGGATATTTTGGTAATGTACACATTTTGACCCCAGTCAATTAAATCGCTGTAACCGTTGAAACCGATGTTGTAAAAGAACAAAACTCTTACTTTTTGAATGTGGGTATAATCCAAAGAACTGGAATTAGAGGTACTAAACACCATTGTTTCGTTCAAAGGGATATAGGACATCACATTAAAATTCTGTACAAATTCGATTCTTATGCCGGTCACAGGGCTAAACCCACCAGGGGTAAGGTCAATCTGAGAAAGAGAAGAACTAAAAAGACCGGTATACAATGAAGATGATCCCGAAGCGGTTATAGTATAATCGAATGTAGCGGAAGTTAAACTACAGGACGGAAGACAACTCAAGCACGGCCCCCCGCAATCGATACCTGTTTCGTTTTGATTTTTTATGCCATCATCGCAAGTTGCACAGCTTCGGCAAGGACCACCGCAATCAACTCCTTTCTCTCCTTGATTTTGAATGCCGTCGGCGCAATTACCTACTTTTTCCTTATCAATTATAGTAGGTTTATTGCAATTTGCCATCACCAAAAACATGGCAGTTATTATTAAATAGGCAGATATTGATCTCATTCGACTTTTGTTACTAAATATACAATTATTTTGCTTTAAAATTAAGACTAAAGCCAATTTTAATTTTCAGGTATAGGTTATAGAATGGGCTAAAAGGGCCCGGTCTGAAACCCAACTCAATTCCACTAAAGAGTCCTGCTCTATTAAGCGAATTCAACTGACAGCCGATCCTAGCACCTATGGGATTTTTTTTAACATGATCATTTATATTCATTTTAAAATAATTGAAATTCTCATGATAACTCGAGCTAAGGCTATTAGGATCCGGTGCATTGGGTCCCTGGTAATTGTAAGGAAAGAGAACATCTTCTAACTTCATTATGGGGGCTATCAACAGATCGGCATAAGCATGATAATGTGAATTGACCTTCCTTTTGAATGTTTCGGTATTACTTCGGAAAGTGATCTCGGCGTGTTCTATGATGTCTTTATGAAATCCAATTGAAATAATCCCTGCATTGAACATTGGGGTAACATGTTCGATGGTCACCAAAGAATCGGTTTTATAACCTTCCATGTTGCTCCCAACAAACTCAGTTGTGCTGCCCTGAGCCAAAATAGTGCGGAATGTTTCAAAGCCTGCATGAATGCCATAACATTTTAAATACCCAAGCTGAACAGGGGTGACGTAATTAGTATGACCAACAGTTTTGAGGGAGATATATTCTTTAGAATAATACGTGTTTTGATTGAAGTTATAGCCAGCCGAAAAACAAATATTCTTAAGGGGTTTTGTTCCATTGGCAGGAAGGCCTAATCCGGAATTGTTATAGTCGATAGATTCGTCAATCCGATCGGCAAACGATACGAGGTAAGAGGTCTTTATCCAGCCTTTTTCTCCACTAAAGCGGTAACGCAAACCTCCTTCTATTGAAAAGTTTAGATTGGGACTATATAGATCAACGGCTAACACACTCATTTCGGCTGAGAGATTTGGTGCCTGATACAGATCATTGTCGATATTCAATATTTTAAGTCCCTGAAGTTGCGCTACAGAAAAAAGGTTAGCCAGAAGGAAACCTGAAATAAAATACTTTTTTATTTTTTTATTCTGCATTCTAAATAACTTTAATTTTTTTCAAGAAAGCGTTCAACATAACTGTTTCTTTGCCTTCTCATTTTTTTAAACATTCGGGTGCCTTTGTTTTTTGTGAGCCAATAAGCTTTTGTTGTTTCAGTATTGACCAGTTCGCCCAACTTGGCGCTGTAACTATAAAGTACAAGCTGTTTATAATTGGCTACGCGTGTTAACATAAATGGCCATGTAAACCCTAAAGTTAAAAACCCGAAGTAAAAACCGGGCCTCTTTAAGATACGATCAGCTTTGCTATTATGACGTATGAACTGAGCATAAGAGATAGTATTTATCTTATTTTTATTAAAAAATTCCCATACTTCAGGATTAAGTCTAAATATATCCAGCTTCCCAACATAATCTTCGTCTTCAAGTTCTTTATAATAGTGCACTATTATAGCCTCATTTTCTTCGCGCTCAGCCAAAAATGTTGAGACAATAATATCCTCGTATTTTGCTTTAGTATTAAAGTTTTCTGTAGAAGCCAGTGGCATAGAAATAGCTTGTAAGTTATCCAATTTAGAATTAAAGCCTTCCGTTAAATTATTGGCCAATTCATTTCCTTTTGTTTCGGACTCCTTATAAAGGTATTTGGTTGTTCCAAAGGCACCGGCAAAAGTATAACGGCTATGGCTGAAATAATCTACCTGTGGAACCATCACTATTTCATTTTGATACTCAGTTATTTTTGATGTTAGTGTTCCATTCATATAATTGGTAGCATATTCTTTCCGAAGGATTTTGGGTGATTAAGGTACTTGTTGATGTTTTTCTTTTATCTTTTTCTTTATTATTCTCAAAAAGGGCTGTCATTAAATAAGCTTCGGGGTTATCTTTAGCCAACAGTTTTTTGCAGAAGTAATAAAACGCATCACGATAAGTTTCAAACTCGTAAACAGAATTATCAAGAAGTTCAGAAGACTTTATCATTGAGTATTTTTTCTGATTAGGAATAAGATATTTAAGATCGTGCAAAATACCTTCACCATCTTTGAACCCATCATTGGTAAGTTTTTCTGTTAAAAATCCTTTTTTCTTTAAAGTATAATCAAATAAACATATCCTTCTTATACATTCAGCAACATAATACTGATAGGTGATCTCATCAGGATCGTAAAGATGAAACATAAACGAACGCTCGAGACATTCTTTATAATCATGAGTGCTAAAAAGCAAACCAATAGATTCTAATCGTGCTTCTTTTTGTAAGGCTGCAAAGAGCGTTGCGTTTATTTTGAATTTTATTTTTTTAGGTAAAGTATTAGCCTTGATAAATGAAGATAATTTATCTTTTCTTTCTTTTTCATCTGGATGGGTGCTCAGTAATTTTTCGAGAGTGTTGGCAGTATAAAGTTTGTTGTCTTTAGTTTTTATAGTGATAGTGTCATCATTAACAAGCGTGCTACTATATCGTTTCTTGTAATATTCTTTTTCGCGGATAAATATTTCGAAATTGCTCAGCGCTTCGCTCACGTCGTATCCGGCATTTCTGGCAATGATGTAACCTTGCTCATCAGCTTCTAATTCGTTTTGTTGCGAATAACCGCGTCGCTTGATAGCTAATTCCAATTCATTGGCCCCATTGCCTTTATTACGGTCCTTCATTTTGTTAACGTAATCGTTTACCACGTGATTTTTAATATAATGACCTAATTCGTGGCCCATAATAACAGCTAATGCAGCTTCACTTTTTACTTCGGCAATAAGGCCAACATTCACGATCATGCTTCCGTCGTAAAGACAATAGGCGTTTAATTCACTGCTTCTCTTAATGTATGATGTTATCTTTTTATTTTGAAGGTTTTGTGGTAAAATAGAATCCAGCATCTGATGGACGTAATCTTCCATCGGTTTCCAATTAAGATATATCTCTCCTTGTTTGAACATAGAGGCTTTACCATATGTACAAGTTTCGGTAAAGGGCTTTAGGTATTTTTTTGGAATACTTTTAGCTACTTTTTTTCGGTATTTTTCTTCATCCTTGAGGGGATTAAAAATGTAGCGTTTCTCTACTTTTTCCGGAAAAGAAATAAGCTGATGAACCTGTGCTTTTGCCGACAAGCTTATAACAATACATATGTAAATTATAACGCGCAATTTTAATCAATAACCAATAAGGTAAGCAGTTCCCAGTCCTAAAACCAATACACCTAAACTTCCTAAAATAAACGGAAGGTCAATAACATCTTGTTTAATTACAGGTGAAGCAACAATAGCTCCGTCTTCAGCCGAATATAAAAGACCGTCGTTCAGCAATAATACCTGTTTGTCGTTTTTTTTGAGAGCATATTTTACATCCTCGGGAAAAACGGTGTAAACATTCTTTTCGGAAATTTTATACTGGTTAGAAAGAAAGGCGTATTTGGCTCCTTTCGGGTTTTAAAAGAAAAGAAGAGGTTTGAGCAGCAATGAGGATGCTCGTGAAACAGAATATGAGTAACAAATATTTTGACCTCAATAGCATGTTAAAAATCCGAATTCGGGGTCAAAATACTAATTCTTTTTATTGTCTTTAGTAAAATTAGATTCATTGCCGCAATACTTGATCTCGAAATTAAAATGTTTTACCATGAGATCGAAATAACCGTCGAGTATTTTCCCCTTAAAATCGAACCCTGAATTAAGTATAGAATATTCAAGGTTGGCAAGCGATTTGTCTTTTTTCGTAAAAAACGTTTCGTTAGATGGAGAATTGGTTAATATGAAGTTTCCGGAACCATATTCGTTCTCGTATAGATACAGATTGGTCTTTGGTAATTTTCCCGCTTTAACGCCTTCATAAAATTCGGTACGTGACATAAAACGGTAGGAAGAGGCTTTCCAATAATTTTTAACGGCTGACACAAGAGCCCCGTCGTAAGCATACTTTTCATTATCGATTACCACTGCTAAACTGCCCGATGATGCCGCTTTACTTAATTCAAGCGCCCTTTCGGGTTTTAAAAGAAAAGAAGAGGTTTGAGCAGCAATGAGGATGCTCGTGAAACAGAATATGAGTAACAAATATTTTGACCTCAATAGCATGTTAAAAATCCGAATTCGGGGTCAAAATACTAATTCTTTTTATTAAAACAAGCCTTAGATGATAAATTAGATATAAATGGGTTATTGGATCGGGAAAATCTTGAGAAAGGGGTTTTTATAGAATGTGTGTTTAGCTAGCTCTCATCAACCTCAAATATTTTTTTAAGGGCCTCCTGGTTCTTCTCTTTTATGATCTTACGTTTTAAACTTAGTTTAGGGGTTAATTCGCCGCCGTCAACGCTCCATTCTTTCTTTAAAATTTCGCAACGTTTTAATTGCTCGTAAGGCGCCAGGGTTTTATTTACGGATCTTACGTGTTCGTTAACCATTTTTTTAAGATCGGGATGTTCACACATAACGGCTGGCGTTTGCCAATCAATGTTATGTTGTTTACAATAATCTTTAAAGTTAGCAAAGTTAGGAACGATCAAAGCCGAAGCAAATTTTTGTCCCTCGCCCACTACCATGCACTGTTCAATAAAACGGCATTCTTTTAATTTATTTTCAATGGCCAGCGGCGCAATGTATTTACCCGCGCTGGTCTTAAATATTTCTTTTATCCTGTCGGTTATCTTTAAAAACTTGCCCTCAAATTTCCCAACATCGCCGGTATGAAACCACCCGTCCTTATCCATCACCTCGTCGGTAGCTTCTTTATTCTTATAATAGCCCATCATTACACTCGGACCTTTTACCAGGATCTCGCCACTCTCTTCAGCGATCTTTACTTCAACCGCACTTATCAGAGGACCAACACATCCAATGCGTATATTTCCACCACCAAAACGGTTCACGCTTACCACTACACAGGTTTCGGTTAAACCGTATCCCTGTAAAACAATAATGTTAGCACATAAAAAAATACGCTCTAATTTAGGATTAAGGGCCGCACCCCCTGAGGCTAAACAAACTAATTTTCCTCCAACACCTGCGCGCCATTTACTATACACTAATTTGTCGGCCACCTTTCTCTGTAATTCGTAAAAAAATCCGTTGGCGCCATCCACTTCATATCTTTCGGCCAACCTAATACTCCAATCAAAGACCTTGCGTTTAAAGCCTGTAAGTTTTTCGCCGGTGGAAGTTATCTTTTCGTAAACACGCTCTATCAATCGCGGAACCGAAACAAATATTTGTGGTTGTATCTCTTTTAAATTATCACCAATGGTCTCAAAACCTTCCGCAAAATAAATAGAAATGCCTTTGTACAGATACAAGGTGTTAAGCATACGTTCGTAAACGTGATTAAGCGGCAAAAAACTCAAGGCCTTCCACCAGGAGGCAAATGGCGCAAAATCCTGACAACTGATCACATTCTGCACTAAATTTTCGTGCGAGATCATTACGCCTTTGGGTGTGCCGGTTGTACCGGAGGTATAAAGTATGGTTAATAGATCTTTTGGACTGATGGATCTTTTTATCGTTTCAACTTTTTCAGCCGCTTCATTTTTCTTTCCAACTTCTATAAAATCGCTAAAATGCATAATACCATCGAGCTTATTAAAACTGATCACCTGTTTTACAGTTGGGATCTCCGTTTCAAGGGTAGCTAATTTTGCGAAAATACTTTTATCAGAAATAAAAACGGCTTTTACCTCTGCATGATTTAAAATGAATTTAAGATCATGATTACTGGCGGTAGGAAATATGGGAACGGTAACTATGCCTGCCTGCTGACAACCATAATCGGCAAAACACCATTCGGGACGATTATTAGAAATGATGGCTACTTTATCGTTGCGGGTCAGCCCCATTGAGAGTAAACCATAGCTTACCCAATTAGCATAATTGGTAAAATCGGCACTGCTGTATTTTTTCCAATGTTTGCCCGACTTACCATCTGATGAAGCTTCTTTACCACAAAGAATATCTTCTTTATTATAAGTGCCCTTGTGAAGTTCTAAAATATCAAATACCCGAGTAATTTGCATCTGCATAAATAACAGAATCAAAGATAATATTTTAGATGTAAGGTATGGCGGCCAGACTTAGAAAAAAAGTCAAAATCTTAAAATAAGTAACCCGAATTTGACAATTGTCAAAAATTTAAGTGTTTATTTATTACTTTTATACCTCAAATTAAAAAGATGATAATTGTTACCGGCGCGGCAGGATTTATTGGCAGTTGTTTAGTTTCGAAACTGAACAGTGAAGGGATAGAGGATATAATTTTAGTAGATGATTTTTCGCATAAAGAAAAAGAAGCTAATTATGCCAATAAAAAATATTCTCAAAAAATTGACCGTTCGCAATTTGAATCGTGGCTCAAAACCAATGCTTCTAAAGTAAAGTTTGTTTTTCACATTGGCGCGCGTACCGATACCACCGAGTTTAATGTTGAATTATTCAATCAACTAAATTTAAATTATACCAAAGCGATCTGGAACATTTGTTCTCAAAATAATATCCCTTTAATATATGCTTCTTCTGCCGCTACTTATGGTTTAGGCGAGCATGGTTATGAGGATGACGAGACAAAGATCCCATTATTAAAACCCTTGAACCCTTACGGCGAAAGCAAGAACGATTTTGATAAATGGGCCTTGCAGCAAAAACAAACGCCGCCTTTTTGGGCCGGCTTTAAATTCTTTAATGTTTACGGTCCCAACGAATTTCACAAAAGC
This sequence comes from Bacteroidia bacterium, assembly GCA_044229775.1. Taxonomy (GTDB): domain Bacteria; phylum Bacteroidota; class Bacteroidia; order B-17B0; family Aurantibacillaceae; genus JAHEYG01. Next base: position 3,500 of record JBGASH010000074.1, on the reverse strand, counting down.
CGAATGGCTTCGGTGATCTTTCATGCTTTTAATCAGGTTAATGAAAAGGGATCGGTAAAGTTATTCAAAAGCCATAACCCGAAATATGCTGATGGGGGACAACTGCGCGATTTTGTTTACGTGAAAGATGTGGTAAACGTTTTGTATTTCGCTTACCAGCAAAAAATAGAAAGCGGCATCTACAATTTAGGTAGTGGTAAAGCGCGCACGTTCTTAGATCTGGCCAACGCCACATTTAAAGCAATGGCTAAAGAACCTAAAATAGAATTCATTGATACGCCTGTCGATATTCGCGATAAGTATCAATATTTCACCGAAGCCAATATGCAAAAATTACAGAAAGCCGGTTATGCAAAAGCCTTCACGTCGTTAGAGGATGGCGTGAAAGATTATGTGGTCAATTATCTGAGTCCGCATAAATATTTATAAGCCGCCCACTTTACTTAACCTAAATTTAATTTTTCATTTCATTGATAAAGCCTTATCTTTGTACTCTCAAAAAAAAGAACTGTACTTAAATTATGGCACTCGTAGTAAAAAAATCGCAGCTCCCTAAAGCCGGTAAAGGCTTATACACCAAAAAACCAATAAAAAAAGGCGCAGTAGTTATTGAATACAGAGGTGAGATCATCGACTGGAAAGAATACATGCGTCGTGTAGAAAGAGATGAGGATGGATATTTGGTTTACATCAATAAGAAATGTTGTATCGACGCGTTTCCAACCCGTCAGTATAAAGCCCGTTATGCCAATGATGCGCATGGTTTAAGTCGCACCAAGGGTTTAAAAAATAATTGTCAGTACGAAACCACCAAAGACAAATGTTTTATTGTAGCTACCCGCGAAATACATGCGGGTGAGGAGTTGTTTGTTTCTTATGGCAAACAATATTGGGATGTGGCCCGCTATAATATTAAAATAGGCCGTAACTAAGCTGTTTTTCCAATAATTTTCTGTATCTTTTTGTTTTTTCCGGATTATAAAGCCATGAAATACGCTTTATGTATATTTTTATTGTTTGGCGGCCTGTTTGTGTTTTCACAGGAGGTAAAGAAGATAAAAGTTAAGAAGGAAGCTGTGATTAAAAGAGATACCTGTTCGGCGGCTTTATTAGGAATACCTGGCGGGTATATTTCAAAAAATAAACTTCAATTTTGTGAAAAGCTTGAGACTGTAGTTTGTATTTATAAGATTGAATCTTTTGTAATTAGTTACGCTGGAAAAGCTGGAAAACCGGCACTGTTATCCCCTTCTAAAGATGAGTTTTTTACGAGAGAAGGTAGAGCGGTTTTACAATCATTGGGATTGGGAAACAAATTTTATATAACTGACATCAAAGCAAAAGACCCGGTTACCGGAAAAGATGTCTCATTGCCAAGCTTAACCTTTAAAGTAAATTAGATGAGATTTTTTATCCTTCTCATATTAACATTTCTGTCATTCGAATGCTTTTCGCAGGAAGTAAAAAAAATAAAAGTGAAAAAGGAGGTAGAAACGCAAAAGAAGAATGGGGTTTGTTCAGCGGCTATTCTTGGTCATTCTGGTGGATCTATACCTTACAAAACGCTTATGAAATGCAAAAAGGTGGAAATAATTGGATGTAACTATAAATTAGAATCTTTTGTTTTTTCGTTTGGCGATGCCAAGACTTGCACACACGCTCCGGTGTTGGTTAAAGGAGAGTCGATGGGTCATTGGCAAGGCGATCTAATAAGATCATTGAACCCGGGCGAAAAATTTGCTATAAAAAATATTATCGCTAGTGACAGAATTTCCGGCGAAAAGAAATTTTTACCCGATATTTATTTTATTGTAAAATGAGAGTTTTTACTTTCCTGATATTAACTGTACTATCATTCGAATACTTTTCGCAAAGTACGCCAACGCTTATTCATGTAAGAAAGCCGAAAGAGAAAAAGTGTTTTGTTGGGGTGTTAGGAAAAAAAGGTGGGGAAATAAAAAGATCAGAACTACTTATTTTTAACGGACTAGAGGTCAATGGTAGTTGTGATTTTAGGGTTATATCTTTCAAAATCATTATGCACACCAATTACAACTTATGCGAGTATAGGAATAAAGGCCCTTTAATAGTTCCAAGTATCAAGATTATTCTAGATAGTTTACCTGTAAAGCAAAAATTTTGGATAGAGGATATAGAAGCAGTGGATAAAAGCACAGGTAAAACAATAAAAATGCCTGATATGAAATTTAAAGTGGTTCAGTAATGCGCTTTTCAATTTTTATAATATTATCCGTTTTGAGTTATCAAACTTTTGCTCAAAGTAAAGTTTCGGTAATACGGGTTAGAAAACCCAAACAAGAAAAATGTCGGGCTACCATTCTTGGTCACTCTGGTGGTAATATAAAAAAATCGGAACTCATGATGGTTTCTAATATACAAGTGAGCGGACCTTGCGATTACTATGTGGTGTCATATTTGTATTCTTGTGCCATTAAAGGATCGCTAAAAGAATTTGAACCTTATTATGCCAAGGATGATTCGATCGCAACCATTTCATATGGTATTTGGTCCTTAGAACCCGGGAATCGGTTTTTTATAGAGAAAATTAAAGTGAAGAGCAGATCAACGGGAAAGGTGTTTCGTTTACCGGATCTTAAATTTAAAGTGGTAGATTAATTAGTTTTCGCTTCAAACTTCCCCGCTTTCTTTTCGTGTTTTCTCAGTTCAAAGATCATAAGTGGAACAAGTAGTACTGTTGGTCCCAACCAAACCAGCACATCGGGTGCGCCAATCCAGCGATTATTGTTTACAACAAAAGCGGTAAAAGCGCCAATATAACTGCCCAACATACCACCAATATGTGCCAGTAGCCAGTAATTTTTATAGGTTAGTTTTTTGCGCAGGCGCATAATGTTCGAGATATTTCCTCTTAAGCCAATAACCCCAAACACAAAACTGATAGAGCCAAACGCTACATTTCCTTTAATAAAAATGTAAACGGCGAATAAAATAAACAAACAATGCATAGTACCAAAAACACCTTCAATGGCCCAGTCGATCCAATGCGGTTTTTGATCGAGGTGTAATTTTTTAAGCGAAAGTGAACGGTAAGCGGTAATGGCCGAATAGTATGTGAATACCGAAACAAAAAAGAGGAAAACATTTTCTCTATAGATAGAAATATAAAAAGCGGTAATAAAAACAAACGTCATACACCAAAAATAAACTTTGCCAAAAGGCCGGTGCGTTTTTACCTTGTTGCGAAACAGAATAGCGCCTAATCCGGTTAATAAAGAAACACTACCAAGTACCACATGAATAATTAAAGAAATTTGAATGAACCTTTCCATATCAAAAAAATTTAGAAAAAAGATCAGCGAACAAGTGGTACAACTAAATTCAGGCTTACAACACCGGCATTAAATGCTGATGTATGACAGAAATAATGTATTTGCCCGGACAACCACTGCAAGGCATGGTATAATGAACAAGGGCAAGACTGGAAAAAATGATCAGTAAAGAAAGGTATACCTTTTTAC
>JBGASH010000073.1:0-13706 GCA_044229775.1 Bacteroidia bacterium | reverse complement strand
GGATGGTTGTTGTAGTAATGTAACCAGGCATGTTTCTTTTAAGGCCGATTTTTTATCCACTTCACGATTGAAAGTTGATTTCGTAAAAGAATTACTTATAATAAATGATTTTAAATTTTTTGATACAAGAGAGATAAAGATTTGTTGCAATAATTCTTTCCGCGAAATAAAACCGGATATTCCCATATCCGAACTAACTTCCGATATAATTTCTACTTGCGTTTTCAGGATCTGATAATTGATAATAGAGTATAGCTTTGTTATTAATCATTAATTTTAAAATCATGAAAACATTCATTTCAATGATACTGATGTGTTTCAGTATAAATTTATTTTCGCAAGCACCTCAACCGGCTACTATCAAAATGGCCACTTTTACCGTGAATGGAAATTGCGAAGAATGCAAAAAGCGTATTGAGAACGCGGCCGATATCAAAGGGGTTAAGTTGGCTGTGTGGGACGAAAAAACCCAGGATATAACGGTAACTTACAGGCCCGATAAAGTAAATTTGCCCGCTATCCAAAAAGCCATCGCGGCAAGCGGACACGATGCAGGGGATCTTAAAGCCAGCGATGCGGGACATGAAAAGCTGCCAAAATGTTGCCAGTATCGCAATGGAAAATGCGAAGACCCTAAAAAAAAGTAAGAGGGATTATATCATTACAGCTTAATTTTTTTAGAGGTATGCAATTGAAATATTTATACGCAATATTATTCACGCTTATAGTTTATGCCTCCGGGGCGCAGGTAAAAGGAAAGGTAGTGGAGATCACAAAAAAATCTGACACTACTGTATTTTAGAGGTAATATTGGTATGGCCAATTCTTCGTTGGCTGCAACAACGGATGGCGATGGTAATTTTGAACTTCCGATTTCAAAAAGAGATCAATAAGTTGGTTGTTAGGGCAACGGGTTATAAAGTGATACGCTTGTTGTGAAGAACGCAACTAAATTTTTATTATTTGTTTCAAAACACGGTGTTGATCTTAACGAGGTAGAGGTGGTGTATTATACCAGCGGTACCGAAGTTTCCTATCTTAATCCAATGAAAATAGAAACACTCACCGATCGTTCTTTAATGAAAGCGGCGTGTTGTAATTTATCCGAGTTTTGAGACCAACCCAAGCATTGACGTGAATTTTGCTGATGCGGTAAGTGGAACAAAGCAAATTCAAATACTAGGTTTGTCGGGACAATACGTACAGATAACAAAAGAGAATATGCCATACATGCGAGGATTAGCAAATAGTTACGGTTTAACGTTTATTCCCGGTACATGGATCCAGTCTATTCAATTAGGTAAAGGTGCTGGCTCAGTGATCAATGGTTACGAAAGTTTTACCGGACAAATAAATACCGAATTACAAAATCCCGAGAGATCAGATCGTTTGCATTTTAATATGTACGCGAATCAAAACGCGCGGAACGAGTATAATTTAGTTACAAATCCATAAAGAAAGGATTTTTCAATTAGGTTTATTGTCGCATGTAAGTTTTAATCCGCTGGCCGAAGATCATAACCATGATGGTTTCGCTGATATTCAAATTAGGTAAACAGTATAATTTCGAATAAATACACAATTAGCACTAAAAGGTTTGGAAGCGCAGTTTGGAGGCGGTTATTTGAAGGATGAGAGAATTGGCGGACAATTCAAAGATTTAATGCATCATCATTTGAGTGATACGGTGCCTTTATATCAATTAGGGATAAATAATGAGAAATGGGAGTTATACAGTAAAACCGGATTTATATTTAAAAAGAAGCCAGGAACAAGCATGGGGTTGCAACTATCATATTTGAATCACGATCAAAATAATTTTTATGGAAATAATAAATATACCGGCTTGCAAAAAACCTTTTATGCCAATTATATTTTTCAGGGGATATTAGGTACAACAGATAATACGTATAAGATCGGTGGTAGTTTTATGGATGATAAAAAAGAATGAAACGTTTAACTATTTTAAGTTTAATCGCGAGGAACAGGTAAACGGTGCCTTTTTTAGAAATGGCGCATAATACTAAGGATAAATTTAATATAGTGTGGGTGGAATTAGGGGCCGATTATCATAATTACTACGGTTGGTTCTACACACCACGTTTGCACATGCGTTATGGTTTAAATAATAATACCACGGTTTTCCGTTTAAGCGGTGGTGGAGCCGCACGGTAGCAACAATATTTTTATGCTGATAACGCTTACCTTTAATCGTACTCATCGCGTCAATGGTTTGTAGAAACCACTGATCTAAGTATGTCTTTGGATGTTTGAAGCCAGAAGTTGGCTGGAATTACGGATTGAATTTTACACAAAAATTCAAGATCAATTATCGCGACGCTTATGTTACTATTGATGCTTACCGTACAGATTTTGTTAGTCAGGTGGTGGTGGATATGGATAACAATACACAGCAGGTGTTTATTTATAATTTAAAGGGCCCGTCGTATTCTAATACAGCTCAATTTGAATTTAATTGTGAACCTATGAAAACGATTTTTTATAAAAACTGCTTATCGGTATGTAGACACTAAAGTAGCTGTTAGGGCCTGCCAAAGCCAATGGTATCCATGCATAGGGCCTTTATAAATTTCAGTTACGAAACGCGCAACGGGCACTGGCAATTTGATTTTACTACCCAATACAATGGCAGCAAACGCTTGCCTGATACTTACACTAATCCTACCGAATATCAAAGAGGAAATTATTCACCTGGATTTTTTAATCAGTTGGGACAGATCACCTACTTGTGCAAAATAAAAAATGCCCACTTTAATGTATATGTTGGAGTAGAAAATTTGTTGAATTACAAACAAAATAGCCCTATTGTTGCAAGCGACGCGCCATTTAATAAATATTTTGATGCCAGTATGGTATGGGGGTCAATTTACGGCCGTATGCTTTATGCGGGATTACGCTACAAGATCAAGTAAAATAATTTAACGTTAGGCTACCGCAATATTTCGTAATTTTAAGTTCTATGAGATCACTCTTTTCTTTTTTATTAATTCTCTTTTCTGGTTCCGGTTTTGCACAGGATATTTTTTCGACGCATGGCAACATGGATGTTGTGATTAACATGGATCCTAAACTAGTGAGCATTGCATCAAGAACTTTTCCCGTGCAATTTAAATGTAAAGATGTTGGCGATAAAGATCTTATTCCCGACGAATGGTCGGATACTATTTTTTACAGGGTCAATTACCATTTCTTTAAACGAAAAAATGGGGTTGGTCCTTACGACAGTGTTACAATTAAGGATGCCATGATACTGACGGATGATTTTAATTACCGTTTTTCCAATCTTAATATTCGCCATGTTAAAGCATCCCTCTAACCCACCACTTATTACTAATGCCAAGATCAGATTAAAATTGTGCGGGTATTATGTTCATGTTAGCGATTCAGCCTTTATGCCAGGTTGCTACAACGAACTGGATATTTATAATAAATACAATATTGGTGGTGATTCTATTATCAATGTGTTTTTTATTTCGGAAGCCGCCGTGGGCAATGGCGGACACGGAACTTATGGTTTGCCTGCTTATGTTTACATGAATGTGGTTAACCCCGTTATTTTTCTGGGCGTTTTGGATCTGTATGTTCACGAGATGGGACATTCGGCCGGTTATTTATTTCATACCGACTTGGCCGAAATTCCGGATTGCGTGGTGGAGAATAGTACCGATCCCAACCGATGGGGATGGATCCCTTGCAAAAAGGATGTTATAGGGAATAATATTTTGGGATACAACCAATGTCGCATGTATTTGTCGCCATTACAAATTGGAAGATGGCGCAAGAATGGGATCTTTGGTGACAGGGCAAGATATACGCAATATTGTACTTATGATAAGAGTAAAACCATCATCATTGATAAAAACGAAACATGGGCCGAACCAAAAGCGGTTAGGGGCGATATCGTTGTGAAGAAAGGAAGTACTTTTGTTGTGAAATGTAATTTATTCATGGCTTCTGGCGCAAAAATAATAATTGAGGAAGGGGCAAAAATGCGTTTACAAGCCGCAACCATAAAAAGTAATTGCAGTTCGTGGGGCGGAATTGAGGTTTGGGGCAAGAACAAAAAGCCTAAAGTTATTAAAACGGAAACAGAACTTTGCGAACATCAGGGTATTTTGGAAATCACACCTAATGCTGTAATTTCAAACGCCAAAGTGGCCATTTCATTGGGAAAACGAAAAGCGAATGGCAAATTTGTAAAAGGCAGCGGTGGTGGAATTTTGATGCTGGCTGAAAATAGTTTGATAGGTAATTCTAAGGAAGTAGAATACGAACACGCTTTAAAAAAGAAATGATCTACGGCACAACCGTAAGGGTTGCGGTTTTGGAATTTGTTTTCATGCCGTTGTAAGAAGTAAGGGTTATTACATAATTTCCAACAACATTATAAACCTGCTCCGGACTTTTATCTTTTGAGGTATTGGAATTCCCAAAATCCCAATTATAAGACTTAGCGTTACTGGAATTGTTGGTGAATACCACTACTTGACCTATCTTAGGTTGTATAGGGTCCCATGAAAAATCGGCAGTAGGTTTTTTAGAACAAGATGTTAACCCTAAAACTAAGAGTATTGCCAGTAAGCTTTTCATAGAGTAAATTTAGAAAAATAAACCTAAAAATCAAATAGAGATTCGTTAATCATTGCCATGCACAAAATCATTTCGTGTAAAAACCCTAACCGGATAAAGGGCGGCAAAAAAACCGATCATCATTATAAGACAAATGATCCAAACAAAATCTTTAACCTGCAAATCGATAGGGTAGTACGGTATAACATACTGGTCGTCGAAGGTTACGTAATGAAACTTGATCTGCGACCAGCAAATGATTAAGCCCATGGTAAGTCCTATACTGGCTCCAATAAATGTGATCAGAAATCCCTCGCCCATAAAGATGTTCCTTATAAAATTATTGTTGGCACCAAGGCAGTACAAGGTTTTTATATCTTTTTTCTTTTCAATTATGAGCATGGTTAATGCCCCTATGATATTAAAGGTGGCAATAATTAAAATGAAAGCGAGAATGATAAAAGTCCATAGTTTTTCCGACTCCAGTGTTTTAAAAAGCACGTCGTTTAGTTGAAAACGGTTCTTTACCACAAAACTTTCTCCCAAAATACGTTGAATACCGCTTTGAACCTCGTTCAGATCGGCACCTTTTTGTAAACCAATTTCGATCGACGAGATCTCGTCGCCACTATCAAACAGCTTACGTGCCAAACCAATATCCACCAACACATATTTAAAATCGAAATCATCGTTCAGCGAAAAAGTTCCAGATGGAAAAAAATATTCCTGATTAAAATTGGCTTCGGGGTCTAAACTTTCTTCAACACCCCTTTTAGGACTGTAAATACTGATTGATGAAACAATGTCGCGAACGTTAATTTGTAATTGGTTGGCAACACCTCTTCCAAAAACACCGTAATAATTGTTCTTTGCTTTTAAAATAAATTCACCCTCTTTAATTACAGAGTCAAAATGGGTAATGAGTTTAAAATTGTCGTCAACGCCCTTAATAGTAACAATAGCTTGTTTGTCGTCGTTCTTTATAAGGGCTATATCAGAAATGCTTTGCGAAATAAGTTTAACACCATTTACGGATCGTATTTTTTGAATAAGGGCATCATCAGCCTTAAAGAATTTTCCGCTTGCAGGTGTAATATGAATATCTGGTTCAATGGCGTTGTAAAGATTGGCTACCACTCCTGTTAAACCGTTCATGGCCGATAGTATAACAACGAGCGCGGCTGTAGTAAACGCGATCGCAACTATACTTATCCAACTAATAATATTGATAGCATTATTCGATTTTTTTGAAACGAGGTAACGTTTGGCTATGAATAAAGATAGATTCAAAGTTTAAGGTTCAAAATTCTATATTATCTGGACTTACTTCTTAAGCAACCCTTCAATTTTCATCGCGTAGTCTAAAGAATCGTCGATATAAAACTGTAAAACCGGCACAATGCGTAGTTGCTTCCCAATGATAGCTCCCAGGCGTTTGCGTATAATGTGATTTTGATCCTCAATAAGTTTAAAGATGGCGGGACGGTCTTTAGTGGCCATAATACTCAGGTAAACTTTTGCCAGGCCCAGGTCAGGACTAATTCTTAGAACGGTAACGGTAATAAAAGCGCCTCCAAAAAGATTACGCGCTTCGCTCCTGAATATTTCGGCCAGTTCCTTTTGTAATAATTTTGCTACTTTTTGCTGTCTTACGCTTTCCATCCCCTAAAGGTAGTGAGATTTTTAATAAAATATACTAAAAGTGGCGCTTTTTCGTTATGTGTAGCAGGATAAAGGGCCCTAAATACAGTGATCTTTTGTTAACTTTGGATCTGTAAAAATTAGGCTATATCTCCCTTTAAAATACAGGATATTTAGCTAGATTGCACTAATGAAGAAGTTCAAAAAAATCAGAAATAAGATTTTTGCGCTGATCAATCCCGGTAAAAAAGTGTATTGTTTATATTGTGGTAAAACTTACCGCAAATTTTTGCATGAAGGGGTAAAAGCAGCTGTTTTTAAAAAGTACAAGGTAGCGGGGGGCGGTTTTAAGTGGAATGTGCAGTGCCCCAATTGCTATTCGGTTGATCGTTCAAGATTACTTTATCTGTTCTTTAAATTGCGTACAGATGTTTTTAAAAAGAAAACGTATTTGCTTCATATATCTCCTAATAAAGAAATCGCGAATGCTTTGGCTGCCGGCGAAACCGTTACACAACTGGTAGGTACTATAGAGCCTGAAATGTATTCCGAATATAAACCCGTGTATTGCGATATACAGAAAATGGATTTTGCAGATAATACCTTTGATGTGGTGGTTTGTTGTCATGTGATAGAGCATGTGGATGATGATGCAAAAGCCATGCGCGAAATTTACAGGGTGCTTAAACCCGGAGGCTTTGCGGTGCTACAAGTACCGTTGGCCTTGAATTTGGAAAAGACACTAGAGGACAAAACCCTTAAAACAGATAAAGAACGAAAAATAGCATTTGGACAAGTGGATCATAACCGTTTATATGGCATGGATTATTTTGATAAATTGAAAACAGCCGGGTTCAGAGTAGTAAGAGATAATCCTTTTGAGAATAAATGGCAGCCTGCCGAAGAATTAAAACGGCACCGGTTAGATCCGATCGAAGATGTAATAGTAGCGCATAAAGATTAAATGGGAAAATTATTTTCGGTATTAAAATATATTAAAGGCTATTGGGGTTATGCCCGGTTAAATATTCTTTTTAATATTTTGTTCGCGATCTTTTCGGTGGCTTCTATTGCTGTAATTATGCCTTTTCTTGTTTTGCTGTTTAAAGAAGAAAGGGTTTTTAAAGAAATGATTAGCGTGCCTTTACCAGCCTATAGTGCCAATCATTTGGGCGAATATGTAAAAGCCTGGTTCGAATTTAATTTTGCCAACTGGATCCTGGTTTATGGAAAAGTAAAAGTATTGATCGGTATTTGCGTCTTTGTTTCAGCGCTTACCTTGTGTAAAAATATTTTCCGCTACATGGCCATGTTCTTTTTAGCGCCTATACGTAATGGTGTGGTACGTGATCTCAGAAATAAAATGTTCAGTAAAGCCTTGGATCTGCCGCTATCTTATTATAGCGATGAACGCAAGGGCGATATCATGAGCCGTATGACCACCGATGTGATAGAAATTGAATGGAGTATAATGCTTACACTCGAATTGATCTTTCGCGAACCATTAACCATTCTTATTTCGGTAGTGTTTATGATCTTCTTAAGTCCGTATTTAACTTTTTATATCTTTATTTTATTGCCAATAGCGGGATTGATTGTTGCGCTAGTGAGCAGAACTTTAAAACGCCATTCAGCCAAAAGTAAAGAATTGCTTAGTCATTTATTCAACGTTATGGAAGAGACCTTAGGCGGATTGAAAATAATTAAAGCCTTTACGGGAGAAAAATTCATTAAGGACCGATTTGAGAAAACCAACCAGGAATTTTATAAGCAATCGGTAAAAGTGTATCGTAAAACCGATCTGGCATCACCTGTAAGCGAAACAGTAGTGGTTGCCATTTTAATGCTGGTGCTTTTTATAGGAGGAAGTATGGTTATTGCCGGGGAGGGAAGTTTGAGTCCGGAAGCCTTTATCACGTATTTCGGAATTGCATCACAAATATTGCCACCAATTAAACAGATCACCATTGCTTATAATAACATACAAAGGGGGCTGGCTTCTGAGGACAGGATGAATAAGATCATGGATGCCGAGAATACCATAACCGAAAAACCAAATGCTACCGCCATTTCCGGATTTGCAAATAAGATCGAATTCAATCATGTTTCGTTTGCCTACCGTAAAGGCGATACAGGTTATGTATTGAAAGATATTAATTTGAAGATAGAAAAAGGTAAGACCATTGCGCTGGTTGGACAAAGCGGTAGCGGTAAAACAACTTTGGCCGACATGATCCCGCGTTTTTATGAAGTGGATGAAGGAGAATTATTAATTGATTCGCATAACATTAAAGATCTTAAAATAAAAGATCTTCGTCAGTTAATTGGTATGGTATCGCAAGAAAGTATTTTATTCAACGATACGGTGCTTAACAATATTTCATTTGGTATAAACGCAAGTAAAGAAGATGTTATTAAAGCGGCAAAAATTGCCAACGCGCACGAATTCATTGAAAAGTTACCAAATGGCTATGAAACAAACATTGGTGACAGAGGGGGAAAATTAAGTGGTGGACAAAGACAACGATTAAGTATTGCGCGAGCTATTTTAAAGAATCCCCCTATTTTGATCCTGGATGAGGCTACGTCGGCTTTAGATACCGAAAGCGAACGCCTGGTGCAAGATGCTTTGAGTAACTTAATGCAAAATCGTACAAGTATTGTGATTGCCCACCGTTTAAGCACCATTGTAAATGCCAATGAGATCATTGTACTTCAGCAGGGCCAGATCGCTGAGCGTGGAACACACAAAGAACTCATAGCCAAGAATGGGATCTATAAAAAGCTATGCGATATGCAAAGTTTTGCCTGATAAATTAAGGGTATTTTAATCTTCAAACCACTTGTTTTATCGGTTTCATCCTGTAAATTTGTTGAAACATTTATTCTTTTATGCACAAAGTGTCGGTTTATATTGTCGACGATCATCAGGTTTTGGTGGATGGCCTATCGGTTCTGCTTTCGGGTGAAAGTTTTATTGAAATTGTAGGAAAGAATACCATCAATGAAATGATCAATGCCGGTGTTAATGGATATATTTTAAAAAATTCGGACAAGCACGAAGTGTTGAATGCCATCGCGGCTATAGATAAAGGTGAGCAATATTTAAGCGAAACGGTAACACAGGAATTATTAAAAGCCAATAATGCCATAGAGGCAGAGGATGTTGGGAGTAAGCCTAACGTTACTTCCCGCGAAAGAGAAATTATTCAGTTGATCGCCAAGGAGTACAGTAATGCCCAAATTGCTAAGGCGCTTTTTATTAGTGAGCGTACTGTTGAAACGCACCGAAAGAATATCTTCAGAAAGACCAATACCAAATCGGTAGTTGGCCTGCTCAAATTTGCAATGGAGCAAAATTATCTTTGATCAAACCTCTTTGTTGCCAAGGAATTACACGAATTAACAATTATTTAATTGCAAGCAGCCTATATTAATCGTAATTTTACGATAAATAAAAGAAACATGGGAATCACAAAAGCGGAAGAATTTACCGTAAAAGATAATAAGATCGCGAAATACGCTAAAGCCCTTTCGCATCCGGCAAGGGTAGCGATCTTGCAAATGTTGCTTAAAAAACAAAACTGCATTTGTGGAGATATTGTTGAAATGTTACCATTATCACAGAGTACCATATCGCAGCACCTCAAAGAACTTAAGGAGGCAGGGTTAATAAAAGGTGATTCGGAAGGTGTAAAAGTGTGTTATTGTATTGATGAAAAAGAGTGGGAAAGCGCTAAGTTGTACATGAATAATTTATTTGAAGCCTATAAAATCCCTAATGGAAAATGTTGTTAGTATATCGTAATTTACCGATTTAATAAAAAAACCATGAATAAACTATTTCCAAGAATGCACGTTAGCTTATATGTTAGCGACATTAATAAAACAATCGACTTTTATACTACTTTTTTTGGCACAGAGCCCGCTAAGGTTAGGAAGGACTATGCAAAGTACATTATAAACAGTCCTTCTCTGATTATTTCTTTTGTAGAAAATAAAGAACGGGTTCAGCAGAATTTCGGTCACTTGGGTTTCCAGGTAGAAACGGTGGAAGATCTGAATATTAAATTATGGGAAGCCAAAAAGAAGAATATCGTTGCCAAGGAAGAAGTAGGCACTAATTGCTGTTACGCTAAGCAAGATAAATTTTGGGTGAATGATCCGGATGGTGTGCAGTGGGAGGTTTATTATTTACATGAGGATGCCGAATTTAACGACCCTCGTTATGAAACGAATGACGTCAATGCCTGCTGTATGCCCGGTGATAAGAAAAAAGTGAGTTTGTCGCAGATCGGAAATAAAAAATGATGTTGCTAATTTTAATATTGTGGGAACGTTAGAAAGGAAAACGCATTGGGAAAAGATATATGCTACCAAGCAACCTTATGAGGTAAGCTGGTTTCAGCAATATCCAAAAACATCAATGGAATTTACAGCCCTGTTTAACCTGAAAAAAGAAGCTAAAATTATTGATATTGGAGGAGGCGACAGTCATTTTGTGGATGCGCTTCTTGAAAAAGGATTCTCCGATATTACAGTTCTGGATATCTCGGCAAATGCCATTGAACGGGCGAAGATAAGATTGGGCGATAAAGCAAAAAGCGTGAAGTGGATCGTTAGCGATATAACGCAGTTTGTGCCGCAAGAAAAATATGATTTTTGGCACGATAGAGCAGCGTTTCATTTTCTTACTTCAGAAGAGCAAGCGGATAACTATGTTGAAATTGCTAATAGAGGAATAGCAGATAATGGTTATTTGATTTTAGGAACATTTTCTGAATCGGGACCAAAAAAGTGCAGCGGGTTGGATATTAAGCAATATTCGGAAACTTCTATGTCGGCTAAATTTGAAAAATATTTTAAACGTATTAAATGCGTTGCCGAAGATCACCAAACACCATTTAGCACGACCCAGAATTTTTTATTTTGCAGTTTTAAAAAAGAGAAATGAAGAAGATCTTAGTTTTATGTACCGGTAACAGCTGCCGAAGTCAGATAGCTGAAGGTTATTTGAAGTATTTTGCCGGCGATAAAGCTGAAGTTTACAGCGCGGGAATTGAAACTCATGGCGTGAATCCAAGAGCTGTTGCCACTATGGAACAAGATGGGATCGATATATCGCAACAAACTTCCAATAATGTTGAAGAATACAAGGATGTTAATTTTGATTATGTGATCACGGTATGCGATAATGCCAAAGAGAATTGTCCTTATTTTCCATCTCAGGCAAAAACACTTCATTATAATTTTCCAGATCCTGCAAAGGCAACAGGAACTGAAAAGGAAATAATGGAACAATTTGAAATAGTACGAAATAGGATAAAAGGTTATTGCAGACAATTTGTATTAGAAAATCTATAGCCCTTAAAACGTAAAGCTTATCCCACCCAAAATATTTAAAGGGGCCGAAGGAGCAAGATAATTAAAGGTATTCAATTTAGTATCGGTGTAGTACGAAAAAGTATAACCGTTGGTCTCATATTTTTTACTCATTAAATTATAGGCCGACAGCATAAAACTTATCTCATTATGCCATTTTGTTTTTATAGTGTAATTGATCCTGGCGTCCATAATGTAATAGGGATTTATGGCGCGGTGTGTATTGCTGGTGTTATCCAAATACTGTCTTCCCACATATTTATTAATAACTGATAGTTCAAAGCCTTTAAAGAGTTTAAATGTAACAACTCCAGACGATATCACGTTTGGTGAAAAGGAGATATCTGTTTCTTTATATTGGATCTTATATTGCTTATATACCGAGTAGCTGGCGTCACTACTATCAATATACTCTGTAAAATCCTTGATCTTATTTTTTGATAAGGTTAAGTTAGCATTCACGCTTATATATTTTGTGATATTGAATTGTGATTGAAATTCGATTCCGCGACGGTAACTTTTTGCTACGTTTACCCTGTTGTAGGCCCCTACGTTATTAACTTGTCCGTTTAACACCAATTGATTGGTATACTCCATATCGTAAAAATTTAAATTCAGATTTAAATTCTTGAACGATTGATTGGCGCCTGCTTCCAGGTCCATCAACTGTTCGTGTTTTGGCCGACTTTTCGGACTCGATTGAACAAAATCATTTCTATTCGGTTCTTTATTGGCTATTCCAAATGATGTATAAAGACTCGTATTAGAAGAGACATTATAGTTTAAACCAAATTTAGGATTGAAGAACCCATAATTCACTTCATACCGCTTGTTCTTAAGTGAGTCGTCGACCCCGTTAAAGATGTAATTTACAACTCTGTATTGCAGATCAACGAACACATTCAGTTTATCAATGGGCTTAAAGTTTGTTTTCAAATAAACATTTCCATCATTTTTATTGGCATTATCGCTGTTGTAAACGTGATTTATTTCGCCATTTGAAGCAAATTGCGCCCATGTTACCTGGTCGTAATGTTTTCCGAAATACGAATTGTAACCGCCACCCAATGTGAATTTTAATTTAGAGCGTGGAGTATAATTTAAACTGAATATACCACCTGCGAAATCGTTGTTCAGCCATAACCGTCTTATGAGATCGGTACTATAAACCGTATCGTTTGGCAAAGCAACAGGATTGAGGCCATAAGAAGCCAGGGATTGTGCTTGTTTATATTCTTCATAATAGCCTTTACCTTTTGTGTAATGGCCAGCCACGTTGAAGTTGAGTTTGTCGTTTATATGTTGAATAAAATGTAGTTGATAATTGTCTTGCTGATAATTATCGGTTTCATTACTGTAATAATGTACCTTTCCATCCGCGTCGTAATATTCTCCCGCGGGATTATAAGTACGAATGCCTTTTTTTAAGGAGTCTTCCGGAACATAATACCACGCCTGATACGTTTTTTCAAGACCTGAGAATGCGATGAATTTGAGAACTGATTTTTTACCATAATAGCCACCCGAAAAATAATATGAATTTAGTTTGGAGGAGGCTCTGTCGATATAACCCTTGCTGGTGATGTATGAAGCACGGGCATCAAAAGTAAAATGATCATTGATCAATCCTGTACCCGCTAGAAATGAATTTCTGAAGGTATTGAAGGATCCTGCTGTGCTGATCACTTGCGCGTAAGCCTTTTCGTTAAGCGTGTTGGTTTGTAGATTGATGCTTGCCCCAAAAGCACCAGCACCGTTAGCAGAAGTACCCACACCTCTTTGCACCTGAATATTATTGGCAGATGAAACCACATCCGGCATGTCCACCCAGTAGGTTCCCTGACTTTCGGCATCATTTACCGGAATCCCGTTGATGGTAACGTTGATCCTTGTGGCATCAGAGCCTCTTATTCTGATTCCTGTATAACCAACAGCATTACCGGCATCTGAATTAACTACAACAGATGGCAACGTGTTGAGTATATAAGGGGCATCTTGCCCAAGGTTTTGTTTTTGAATAGCGTCCTTATCCATGTTGGTGAAAGCTATTCCGCTGTTTTTGTCAACACGCGTTGAGCTTACTACAATTTCAT
>JBGASH010000072.1:0-13734 GCA_044229775.1 Bacteroidia bacterium | reverse complement strand
TTTTTGGGTTTCACTATTATTAATTATCCTTTTTATTTCGATAGTAGGAGGAAGCTATCCGGCTTTTTATTTATCAAGCTTTAGGCCTGTAGAAGTATTAAAAGGAAAATTTGCGGAGATGAAGAACGCTTCATCTTTTGGTAGGATAAAAATACGTCAACTATTGGTGGTGGCACAGTTTACCATTTCAACTATCATCATTATCGCTACCATCATGGTGTTTAAGCAACTTACCACAATGAAAAAAAAGGATCTTGGTTTTAGTAAAGACCAGGTTCTGGTTTTGAAACTTCCCTCTTATTTGGACACATTAGAGTTCAATAAGATCGTCCCGCTGAAAAATGAATTTTTGAAAAATCCATCCATTCTCAATTTCTGTACAACTGAATTTTTTGTAGGCTCGGCGAGAGTAGATTTTTTTATTAAAGATGAAGGTAAAAATTACACTTCTACTTTAAATATCATTTGGTGCGATTATGATTACCTCGATCTTCTGAAAATAAAACTCAAAGAGGGCAGAAATTTTTCAAGAGAAAACGGGACCGATTTTCAAAATTTTATTTTGAATGAAGCAGCCGTTAAGTTTTTGAAATGGAAAGATCCCATAGGAAAAGAAATGAGTTTAGGAGGAGTAAAATACGGTAAAGTGATCGGCGTGATGAAAGATTATAACTATAAAACGCCTCACACTAAGATTGAGCCCATGGCACTAGCCCTTCCACAGGAAAGAAATGCTACATGCTCTATCATACTCCTTAAAATAAAATCAACTGATATAGCTGGAAGTTTGGACTACATTGACAAAACCTGGAAAGAATTTTATCCCAATAATCCCATCTCGCGCTCTTTTTTAGATGAAAAATTTGAAGAGCAGTATAAAAAAGACAATACCATGTTAACGCTGTTCACCTGTTTTAGCGGTTTAACCATTTTTATTTCTTGTTTAGGATTGTTGGGATTGGCATCCTACACAACAGAACAAAGAACCAAAGAGATCGGGATCCGTAAAGTTTTAGGCGCATCTATTTCAAATCTTACTTATCTTATTTCAAAAGATTTTGTTTTACTTGTTGTTATCGCGGTCATTATAGCGTCTCCTGTTGCATATTATTTTGTTAATTCCTGGCTTCAGGATTTCGCCTACAGAACACAAATAAGTTTATGGGTATTTATTTTATCAGGTGGTTTGGCTGTACTCATCGCTTTTTTATCAATGAGTTTTCAAACTATAAAAGCAGCCTCGGCTAATCCGATTAAAAATTTAAGAACTGAATAAGTATGTTTAAGAATTATATCAAGATAGCCTGGCGCAATTTAAAAAAGAACAAATTAACTTCTTTCATTAATATTCTTGGTTTAACCGTTAGTATCAGTATTTGTTTGCTTATTGCTTTGTTTGTAAACGAAGAAATTAACTATGACAAATTTGAAAAAGGATATGAAAATATCTATAGGGCCGAACAGATCGTTGTTAACGATAAGGGCACTAAAATATGGGCCGCTTCACCCGCGCTCTTTAAAGAACTTTTAACTGATAAATTTCGTGAAATAGAATCAACCACAAGATTACTTCCTTCTCCCTACGCGTTCATTAAAGTTGGCGAACGGTTATTTAAAGAAGAAAATTGCTTTCAGGTTGATTCCACTTTTTTTGACGTACTAGGTTTGAATTTAGTTCATGGTAATGCCAAAACAGCATTAAACGACCCTACCTCTGTTGTGATTACTGAGAAATTGGCCCTAAAACTTTTCGATAACGAAAGCGCTATTGGAAAAACAATTGAAGTGAATGCGAACCCTTTCAAGATCACCGGCGTGCTGAAAGATATTCCAGAGAATTCACACTTACAAATTACACTTTTAAGATCCATTCAACTTTCAAAGGGACAACCTCTAATGAACAACTGGGGCGCTAATACATTATATACTTATGTGAGATTGAAAAAAGGGGTTAACCCAAATATATTTCCGGATAAGTTTGGAGAAGAATTGGTTAAAATGCAATACAACAGAAAAAAACAAGACTTAACATTTAGATTACACAACATCTCCGAAATTCATCTCGGAGGCAATATTGAAAAAGAGTTATCCCCAAATAGCGACTGGATGTTTGTTTACATTTTCATTACCGTTGGCTTTTTGGTGTTGTTGTTAGCTTCCATAAACTATATTAATTTAACCACTTCACGGTCGTTAGAAAGATCGAAAGAAATTGGGATGCGCAAAGCTATTGGCGCCAACAAAAGAAATCTGGTCATCCAATTTCTTACCGAATCAGTATTAATAACACTCATCTCATTCTCAACAGGTTTATTGCTGGTGTATTTATGTTTACCAGTTTTTAATTGGCTTACTTCAAAACATCTTTCAATATCGGCTATTATGCATCCGTTTTTCCTATTTATTTCCTTGGGGATAATAGTTTTTATTGGAATTTTAGCCGGCATCTATCCTGCTTTTGTAATTTCTTCGTTTGATCCGGTTAACACGTTGAAGGGCATTGTTACTACAAATGTGCAATCGCGTTTTTCTTTTGGATTAAGAAAAGGATTAGTAGTATTTCAATTTGTTATCTCCGCTTTTTTAGTTATTGCCTCACTTGTAGTGATAAAACAAATAACCTTTATGTTTGATAAGCCTTTAGGCTTTAACAAAGAAAACGTAATGATATTACCTGCTATGAATCTTACAGATGCTTCATTAAATAACATCCGAATAGGTTTAAAAGACAATCCCTCGATAATTGAAGTTTCCGCCACTTCCGCCGCTCCCGGCAAGCGGGTTATTCTTGGGGGTGTAACTTATGCGAACGAATTTCAAAGTTTGCGAACGATGTTCGTTGACTACAATTATATGAGAACAATGCAGGTGGGTATCGTTAAAGGACGCGATTTCGATCGCACCATTGCCAGCGATTCAACCGCAAATATTATTATTAATGAAGCGGCTGAAAAAAGTTTTGGTTTCAAAAAAACAATTGGCGAGAATGTTGGGCTTCTTTTTATGTCTACATCAAAACCGGCATCTATCATTGGCGTGGCAAAAGATTTCCATCAGGGATCATTACATAACACTATAGAACCGGCCATTTATGTAATAACCCCCATTTATTATTCCATGTTGGTAAGATTTAAAGGCGATCCTGAAAAAGTGAAACACGATCTGGCCGCGGTGTGGAGTAACTATTTTCCGAACGAACTATTCACCTATTCATTGCTCGACGAAGATCTCAAAACACTTTATAGATCCGAAAGCACATTTAAAAACATTTTATTGATCTTTACCACTCTTGCCATCGTTATAGCGTCACTGGGTTTATTTGGCTTGATATTTTTTTCGAACGCGCTAAGAAGGAAAGAAGTTGGGGTACGAAAGGTATTGGGTGCTAGCAATAGAGCCATTGTTTATTTGCTTTCTAAAGAGTACGTCACTTTAATATTGATCTCATTTATTATTTCATTACCCCTATCCAATTATCTTCTTCAGAAATGGCTTCAAAATTTCGCTTACCGAACAGACATTTCAATTTATAATTATTTTATAGGCACGCTTATAACCTTATTCATCGCATTATTAACCGTCATTGCCCAGGGATTTAAATCGGCTTCTGCCAATCCCATAAAAAGCATTAAAACCGAATAGTTATGTTTAGAAATTACATTAAAATAGCCTGGCGTAATTTGTGGAAGAACAAATTATTTTCCTTTATCAATATTTTTGGGCTCGCCATCGGCATTACCTGTTGCATTCTCATTTTTATGTATGTGCAAAATGAGTTAAGCTACGACCGGTATAATGAAAAAGCGGCGCATATCTTTAGAGTAGTGCCCACCATTTTCCAACCAAAAAAAACCGATCGCTTTGCTGCCAGTTCACCTATTATGTCGGTCAGGTTGCAGCAAATGTTTCCGGAGATAACAAAAGCAGTAAGAGTTCTTCCCTCGAGAAGGCCCATTTCGTATAAAGACAAAAAGTTTTTAGAAACACGCATTCTCTATGTTGACTCCACAGTGTTCGACGTTTTTACCTTTCCAATGCTGGAAGGAAATCCGTCGAAAGCGCTGAACACCCCTTACAGCATCGTTCTTACAGAAAGCACAGCTAAAAAATATTTTGGAGAAGAAAAGGTTCTTGGGCAAATGCTAAAATTTTCGGACACCATCAATTTAATGGTCACAGGCATAATAAAGGACGTTCCTATTAATTCCCACATCAAATTTGATTGCCTGATCTCAAGGTCAACCATGGTTGATATGAGTAAGCATTCGCCTGGATGGATGGAAAACAATGAAATGAATTGGTTCAATTGCGATACCCACACCTATTTTCTTTTGTCGGATAACACCGATCCAAAGGTACTGGAACCTAAGATCAATAAGTTCATGGATAAGGAAATGGCCGATACCAAAAAAAATATCGGCATGTGGTTCAATATAGGTCTTCAGCCGCTTACCGACGTCCATCTTAAATCGCATTTGGAAGCCGAATTAAAAGATACAGTTAATGGCGACATTATTTATGTTTATATTTTCTCGGCTACTGCCATTCTTATTTTATTGATCGCCTGCTGTAATTTTATCAACCTTTCTACCGCACGTTCATTAAATCGATCTAAAGAGATAGGGTTAAGGAAAGTGATAGGTGCGTTACGAAGTCAACTCATTTTTCAATTCCTTGGCGAATCATTGGTATATTCCATCATGGCCAGTCTTATCTCTGTATTAATGGTGCTGTTGGCCATTCCTCTTTTTAATTCTTTCATCGGCTCTCAACTCACGTTTAGTTTAACGTTGGTTTGGATATACCTTGGTATTATTTGTTTGGTTGGCATCTTAGCTGGCCTTTACCCTGCCCTACTCATGTCGTCCTTCGCACCCATAAAATCCTTAAAGGGAAATGTAAGTCACGGCATACTCGATATCTTGTTTAGAAAAGGATTGGTTGTTTTTCAATTTTCCATCGCCATCATTCTTATCATAGGTACATTCTTAATTTTACAACAATTAAAATTTATTCAAAACCGCAATATTGGAATAAATAAGGAACGCATGGTATCTATTGAGATCCAGCAAGCCGATATGCCAAAGGCCAGTGTGGTTTTAAAAGAACTTCAAAAAAATCCTAAGGTGGTTAATGGTTCGGTGAATTCGTTCAGCTTTAAAGGTATTGCCAATATTACCTTGGTTCCTGAAGGAGCCGCACCAAATGAAATGACCGCCTCACATGTTATTTTAGTGGATGAAAATTTTGTGAAGACCTTCGGTATTGAGATCGTGGCGGGTCGCGATTTCTCGAAAGATTTTCCAAGCGATCCTAATGAGGCATTCCTTATTAACGAAGCCTCCATAAAAGCTTACGGATGGAAAACCGCCCAAGCTTCCATCGGAAAAAAAATAGATTGGGGCGGAATGAAATCAGGAAAAGTAGTAGGTGTTGTTAAGGATTTCAATTTCGCTTCCATGCACGATCAGATCCAACCGCTGCTCATTCACATTTATCCGCCATGGTTCCGCTATGTTACTCTCCGTTTAAAAACAGATGATCTTTCGGGCACAATGAATGAAATAGAAAAAACCTGGAAAAGCGTGATGAGCGAAAGCTATTTTAAATACGCTTTTTTGGAGGATGACTTTAATAATTTATATAAATCCGAACAGAACATGCGTTCGGTGCTTAGTGCCTTTACTTTTCTATCGGTACTAGTGGCTTGCTTAGGATTATTTGGTCTCACCTCCTACAGCATTAAACAACGCGTAAAAGAAATTGGTGTACGGAAAGTTTTAGGCGCATCTATTCCCAACATTATAAAACTATTATCAAAAGATTTTATGAAGCTCGTGTTTGTTTCTTTTATTATTGCCGTTCCGGTGGGATGGTATGCGGTACACAAATGGCTAGAGGACTTTGCATTTAAGATCTCTATTGGATGGCTGGTGTTTTTTATAGCGGGTTTAGCGGCCATGCTCATTGCTTTTGTTACTATTAGTATCCAGGCTTCAAAAGCCGCTTCAGCAAATCCTGTTAAAAGTTTAAGAACAGAATAATTTTTATTATGATAGAACTAAAGAACATTTACAAATGGGTAAATCAGGGAGGAACAAAAGTATTTCTCCTGCGCGACATCAACCTTTCTATAAAAGAAGGAGAATTTATTTCCATCATGGGTCCTTCCGGTTCCGGAAAATCTACCCTGCTCAATGTGATGGGCATGCTCGACACGATGGATGAAGGCGAATACCATTTTTTAGGTGAGCCAATTCACAACCTAAAAGAAAAGCAGCGCGCTTTTTTGGCGAAGCGGGATATTTCGTTTGTATTTCAGGCCTATCATTTAATTGATGAATTAACTGTTTATGAAAATATTGAAACGCCCTTATTGTATAAAGATGTAAAGATAGCCGATCGCCGTTCGTTAGTGGCCGATATGCTCGATAAATTACAAATAGTTGGGAAGAAAGATCTTTTTCCCGCGCAACTTTCGGGCGGACAACAACAGCTTGTAGGAATTGCAAGAGCCTTGATCACTAAGCCCAAATTATTATTGGCGGATGAACCTACCGGAAATTTAAATTCTAAACAGGGCGAAGAGATCATGCAACTATTCGATAAATTGAATAAAGAAGAAGGTGTTACCATTGTGCAAGTGACCCATTCGGAAAAGAACGCCTCTTATGGGTCACGCATTGTTAATTTACTGGATGGAAGAGTTGAGAAGGCCATGCAGTCTGCCTGAATTGACTACCTTTACTCTGCTTTATGAAAATCGACAAACACCTCGCACATATTGGCTATTGCTCCCGCAGAACAGCCCAAGCTTTATTGTACGAAAAAAAAGTTCTGGTAAACGGCGAAATTGCCACGCACAGAACGGATGTTACGGAAGGGGATGTTATTATGGTGGAAGGAAAAAAGCTAAACCTAAAACCGGTGGCTCCTGTTTTTGTAGCTTATAATAAACCAAAAGGCATTGTTTGCACCACCGAAAAAATTGAGGGGAATATTGTGGATGCTATTGGGCATAAAGAAAAGATCTATCCCATTGGTCGTTTAGATAAAGATTCGGAAGGATTGATCTTACTTACTAATCGCGGAGAGATCATTGATAAAATTGCCAATTCCGAAAACGGCCACGAAAAAGAATACCTGGTTACATTGAATTTTCCGGTTCGAAGTAAATTTTTAAAAGATCTTGCCGCGGGCGTTGATCTTAATGGCGAAATAACAAAACCTTGTAAAACAAGTTTAGAGCCCAACGCCAAACGCCTTTTCAGGATCACTTTAACGCAGGGACTCAACCGGCAAATTCGTCGCATGTGTACAAAATTTGATTATCAGGTAATAAAATTACAAAGGGTGCGGGTAATGAATATTGTTTTAGGAAAACTAAAGCCCGGCGAGTGGCGCGATCTTACCGAGGAAGAATTAACAGGATTACTTGACCAAATTAATTAGTTTACAAAATTCCTTTAGGAACCAATTTGTGAATTTGTAGCTTTTTCAATTTTTCTATTCCTGCATTTGCATCAGGATTGAACGCTTTGGTGGTTTCCCACGAATTCTCCGGTTTAAACTCTTCTTCCATTCCTTTTAAAACACCTTCGGCAATTTTCGCGGAGTGAATAATAGTAACGCATTCGGTATTTAAGTTGGCGCTACGCGGATCTAAATTAAATGTTCCTATTACAGTTGTAACGCCATCAATTACCATTGATTTAGCATGCAAACCAAAAATGGGTTTAAATTTCAATTTCTTTTGTAATTCGCCTGTCATTATTTTAAACCGCTTAGCGGCATCGGGTCTGAATTCAAAAATGCGAATGCCGGTTTCCAGCAACGCGCTTCTGCTTTTTTGGTACCCGCCAAAAGCGTCGAGGTTGTCGGTACTGGCCAGACTGTTAGTTAATACCCTCACTTTCACGCCGCGTTTTACAGCCTCGGAAAATAATTTTTGTCCCACCTCTGTAGTGATCAAATAAGGCGATTGTATGTCGATGGTTTTTTTTGCCTGCGAAACCAGGTTGGAAAGCGTAAAAGTAGTGAGACCGCCGCCGATCAATTTTTTACTCACAAATTTTCCGGGTATATCCGAAATAAAATCAACGCTGTCTAACCAAACCAGGTCGCCGGATGCCTGAATGTTTTTAAATGCCTGAGGAAGTGTTCGTATTTTTTCGCGTACCTGCGGCCAAAAATTTTCGGGGTTGCAGGCATATTGGTGCAGTCGGTCAAAGCGGTTCTTTGCTGTAAGATCAACGTTTGGCTCTTCTACTATTTCAGTAACGGGCACGCTTAAGTTGCTGTTCCAAAACTCTTCGAAAGAGGTGTGTAGTTCATTTGTTATTTTTCCTAATAAAAGCGCGTCGCGGTCGCGGAAATTATAATCGTGATCATAATCAAAATATTCGTCGGCAATATTTCTTCCACCGGTAATGGCAACCTTGTTGTCAACAATAAAGGTTTTATTATGCATGCGTTGGTTGGCGCCTGCAAAATCCGATTTGAATTTGAGCGCCTTCTGTAAAAGATTTTTTCCGAGATTAACGCCGGGATTATAAATTTTGATAGAAATGTTTTCGTGCGAGTCGAGCGTTAAGATCTCATGTGCCCCCGCTTCTACCATAATATCATCTACCAGGATCCGGATCTTTACGCCGCGGTAGGCGGCGCGCACCAAATAATCGCAGGCAATTAATCCCACATTATCAACCGAAAAAATAAAGTATTGTATATCGATGGTCTTTTCGGCGTATTCGCTAAGCCAGGCACGGGCTATCATAGCTCCTTCGCCGTCTTCTAACACATACACGCCGGTCTTATCTTGCATTAGTTCTGCAACCGTCTCCAGTTCTTTTGAAAGCGAGGTAGAATCATTCCGGTGAATAAGCGCGCAAAAATCCGCTTTTTGTTCCGGGATCTCGTTTTTAGGTTCGGAGCCGGAAACAAAAAGAATAATGCTTAAATAAAAATGGTTTAAGCCGTTCATTTTTTTATATCCAGCCAAAGTAAAAAATCATTTTGGAAGAAAAAACTAAAACCACGGAATTATTCATGATCTTAATTCCCTTTTAATTGCCTATTTTTATCACTACTAATTTGAACTGCCTCTACATGAAACTTTACCTGTCTCTTGTCCTTGCCGCACTATTCTCTTTTCAGGCCTTAAACGCACAAAAAAAAGAAAAGCCTCAAAGTTTTAAGCAACTAAACAAATTAGCGCGCAGTTACTTTCACAAACAAAATTATGATTCTGCTAAATTTTACGCACAAAAGGCCCTTATACAATGTGAGAAAGAACTTGGTAAAGACACCAATTATTGTTGGTGCCTCGCTTCTCTTTTTGAGATCAGTTATGTAAAAGGTGAGTATAAACAATGCCTTGAATATCTCCTTGAGGAACAGCCGCTGCGCATAAAACTACAGGGAGAAAAAAGTGAACAATATCTAAGCGCCCTCAATAATCAGGCTGCTACTTATGAAAAATTGGGAAACTTTACCGCATCAGAAGACCTATACTTAAAATCTTTGGAATTTCGCAAAAAAATATATGGTATAAAAAACGCCGATTACGCAAATACTTTAAACAATTTGGCACTGCTATATGAAAAAATGGGAAATTATTCTTCAGCTGAATCATTATTTACTGAAGCCGTAAAAACGCAAAAGGAATTATATGGCGCTAAAGACGAGAGATATATTGCGTATTTAGGCGGACTTGGAATGTTGTACAAAAAAATGGGAAATTTTGCCAGTGCAGAACCTATTTATCTGGAAGTATTACAGGCTAAAAAGGAAATTTTTGGCTCTAAGCATCCCGAGTATGCACTCTTGTTAAATAACCTTGCCGTATTGTATAAAACCATGGGTAACTCCGAAGCAGCAGAGCCGCTTCAGCTTGAAACAATACAAATTTTAAAAGAAACCGTTGGAGAAAAACATAATGATTATGCAAGTGCTCTTGGAAATCTGGCGAGCTTATATAAATCAACCGGAAAACTTAAAGAAGCTGAAACCCTACAACTTGAGGCCTTAAGAATAAGAAAAGAGGTATTAGGCGTAGAGCATCCCGAATATGCCGCCTCATTAAATGGCCTTTCTGCAACCTATATGCTGATGCGAAATTATGCCGCTGCAGAATCTTTGCAATTAGAAGCTATTCAAATAAGAAAAAAAGTACTTGGTGTAAATCATCCTGATTACGCTACTTCCTTAAACAATCTTGCCGAATTATACTACGCCATGGGTAACAATAAAGCTTCCGAACCTCCACAAGCCGAGGCTTTAAAGATCTATAAAACTGTTTTGGGCGAAAAACATCCATTATACATACGAACACTTAACAATTACGCCGGTTTATTTTTAGCTATGCAGGATTATTCAAATGCTGAGCCTCTTTTTTTAGCCGGAATTAAAGCGCTTGAAGAAAATATTTTCCAAAATTTTTCTTTTTTATCTGAAAAAGAAAAAGAGCTGTATTTTAAAACACACGCCAAAAGCTTTTCGCGATTTTATGCCTTCTCTTTGTGTCGTAAAAAAGAAAATCCCAATATAACTGAAGCAACTTACAATACATTACTTACCAATAAGGGGTTATTACTCAAATCATCCACCGGTATGAGAACCGCAATACTTGGAAGCAATGACACCGTGTTGATATTTAAATATAAACAATGGGTAATGTTGCGAGAAGAAATTTCTAAGATCAATTCGACTGAAGTTAGTAAACGAAAAAAAGATCCCCATGTATTAGAACAACAAGCCAATTCACTGGAA
The DNA here is from genome assembly GCA_044229775.1 of Bacteroidia bacterium. GTDB lineage: Bacteria > Bacteroidota > Bacteroidia > B-17B0 > Aurantibacillaceae > JAHEYG01. The sequence continues at coordinate 2,964 of JBGASH010000072.1, read as the reverse complement.
AAGGATCTTGTTAAAAGGTCTTCTCAGATGAAAGAATTTCAAAACTTACAAAACATTACATGGAAAGAAGTGCAAAAAAACTTAAAGAAGGGGGAAGCAGCCGTTGAATTCATTGATTTTTTCAAAGGCAGAAGCAACGATTCTGTTATTTATTGTGCGCTTCTTATAAAGCCCGAAAGCAAATATCCGGAGATGATTGAGTTATTTGAGGAACATGAACTCCGCAAGATTTTAGGCAATAAACCTGAAACAAACTTTTCTTATGTTTCGGGCGTTTACGGCAATCGTAAAAAACCAAACACAAAGTTGTATGAACTAATATGGAAGCCGATGGAAAAAAATCTGAAAGGGGTTAAAACAATTTATTATTCACCATCCGGCTTATTGCATAAAATATCCTTTGCATCTTTAGGCGATGGGAAAGATCATTTTCTTTGCGACAGTTATTACCTTAACTTAGAAAGTAGCAGTGGGAAAATAACTTTATCAGAAAACTTTGGTTCTCCCGATCAAACATCGGCCATCATTTTTGGGGATATTAAATACGATACACCGGTCTCGTTAAAAGACACCACTGCACTAATTACATGGACTTATCTTGATGGGACAAAAACTGAATCAGAACATATTGCTGCCATCTTTAAAGAAAAAAATTTGAATTATAATTATTTGGCTGGATCAAATGCCAACGAAGAGGCCTTTAAGATTAAGTCGCCAAACAACAACATCATTCACATTGCAACACATGGTTTTTTCTTTCCTGATCCTGACTTAATTACCAATGCCGAAAAAAAAGACAGTACTAATAGCGAAACCTGGATGTTCAGATCAGGAAATAAAACTCAGGGTGTTACAAATTTTATTCTTAATAAAAATCCCCTGATGCGTTCAGGACTTGTTTTTGCCGGCGCCAATGAAGTTTGGATAAACGCCAAAAGCAACGCCAAAGAAGATGGCGTATTAACTGCACAAGAAGTTGCTAATATTGATCTTCGTAAAACCAATCTCGTGGTTTTGTCGGCATGCGAGACTGGCCTTGGCGATATTAAAGGAACCGAAGGTGTTTACGGGTTACAACGTGCCTTTAAAATGGCGGGTGTAAAGTATTTAATTATGAGTTTGTGGCAGGTGCCTGATGCTGAAACAGTAGAGTTTATGACTCTTTTTTATTCTAAACTCACCCAAAATAAAGACGTAAAAAAATCGTTTAGCGAAACACAAAAATTAATGCGTAAGAAATACGATCCCTTTTATTGGGCGGCTTTTGCCTTAATTGAATAACATGCGCTTGGCGGATCTTTTAATTTTGTGTTTAAAGCGGAAAGCGATTTCCTATTCGCCCGAGCAAGGCTCGGCTCATGCGAAAAAACAAAAAACCCAAGCCATACGGCTTGGGTTTCTCTTACCCGTGATCCCGCTGGGATTCGAACCCAGGACCCTTACATTAAAAGTGTAATGCTCTACCTGCTGAGCTACGGAATCAAAAAATGACTTCCGCACGGGGTTTTATCCTGTAAATTGTTGTTTTTCATTAAGATTAACGCCCATTTACAGGGGTGCAAATATAAATGGTTAATTTTCTTTGTCAAAATTTTTTTTATAAACATTTTCAGCTCTTTTTTTCTCTAAAAACTTCTTTTTCAATACATTTATAATGTACTATGCCTATTCCACTCGAAATAGCCCTTCTTAAAGGCTTTGGTCCTCTGTTTTTCGGTCAAACTGCCGAAGAAGCCATTGCCTTGTTTGGCCAACCCGAAGAAACGCAAACCCTTAGCGACGATATACTCAATACCTCCACCTATGTGATGCACTACTGGGGTCGCGGTTTTTCGCTCTTTTTTGACACCCAGCACAACAAAACCTTTAACGATGTGGAGGTGGATAATAAAGAGGTGCTGCTTTTTAAACAAAAGGTGTTTACCCTTAACGAAAAACAGCTTATTGACCTCCTTGCCCAAAACGGCTATAAACTCTCTGAGACCGAAAATCAGGAATGGGGCGAAAAACGGCTTAGTTTTGATGAAGCCGGCCTCGATTGCTATTTTGAGAACGGGAAACTGTCTTCCATCAACTTCGGGATACTTAACCTCAACGACGAAAGTTTCCGTTATTTCCCAAATTAATCCCGAAACTTAATTCATGAATTTTTTAAGTTGTTTGTCGATGTAATTTTCGCTGGTTATTAAGGCTTTCTGAATTCTTCGGGCATAGTGTATGGAATCCATCACTTCTTTCTGCTTCTCCTCTACCATTTTCTTTTGCTCTTCTATTTCCTGCTTTTGATGTCGGGTGATGCGTAACGACCTAAATACAATAACCACTATGACTAATAACCCACCGGCGATAACACTACCCAGGAAAATATATAAATTCTTTATTTTTCGCTCCTCATTAGCCAACAGATCCCTCTTTTCCTGTTCCAAACGATGCCGGGTTTTTTCTGATTCAAAATCTGCTCTCAGTTTTTCTTCGTTTAGTTCGCCCTTTATCTTTTCTATCTCCGAAGAATTACTTAAAAGAGCTGTTGAATCACGATACTGGTGAAATTTTTGGGAATAAACGAATGCGTTCTTATAATCTCCAATGGATTGATACGCCTTCATCAATACATTGTAGAATTCATCATCATAATCGTGTTGCGAATTCGCAACACCCATTTGCAAAGCAATGTGCTCATACTTTATGGCTTCTCTATAATTCTTTTTTGCCATGTAAACTTCGGCTAAGCTGTGATGATTGTACATTATTCCTTCCGAAATTCCCATTTCTTTTCGTAAGGCCATAGAAGTATTATATATTATCAGCGCCGAATCAACCATCCCGAATTGCAAATAACAATCGCCCATATTACCTAAAACTAATGGTATCTCCCAACGGCCACCCTCCTGCTTTTTATAAAATAAGGCTTTTCTCCAATTATCCATCGCCGGTTCTTTCTCCCTATTCGCCATTTTATCCATG
>JBGASH010000071.1:0-13868 GCA_044229775.1 Bacteroidia bacterium | reverse complement strand
CTTTTACTATCAATGTGTTCAGGCTTTAACCGCAATAACTCGCCGCATCGTAAACCGCAACTATATATTAAACTCAGCATTACTTTATGTTTTATATTATTATGCGCGTTTAAAATTGCTTTTACCTCCTCCTTACTCAACACATTTGGTAATAATTTTTGCCGCTTAGGCCTGTGAATTAATTCAGGCTGTATATGTTTATCTTCAATCGTTCTAAAAAATAATTTTATGGCATTCACGACCTTGTTTTGAAAAGAGGAGGAAAATTTATTCTTTAAAATATAATCATTATTAAAGACTATCACATCTTCATTGGTGATTTCGGTAACCGGTTTGCCCGAATAATATCGTAAAAATGTTTTCAAAGCATCGGTATAAGTGCCAATGGTACTCTCGCTGTATCGCCGTGATCGCATCCATTGCTTAAAGGTTTTTAATTTTTCGCTGTCCACGCTTTCCAACACAGGCAAAATTTTATGAGGCGGTGGAGGTATAGGTCTTGGCACCGGCTTAATGGCATTGGTGTAATTTACCGAAATGCCTTTTACCGCAAATAAATTAATAATACCCATCGGCATCTCTTCATGGTACGCTACATGCCAGGCTTTATTACTATTACTCCAGCGCGCCTCCGGTAAGGTTTTAACCAAATTAATGAGTTGGTCGTTGTAAGGAAACCTTAAAAATAATCTCGGCTCATTCGCATATAAGCCATGCTCCATTTCTATTTTATCTATCATACCACAAACCTACAACCTCAAATAAAAAAGTGTTGCTATAATTTATAGCATTTTCAGCGCTACCTGAAAGGTAGGGGAAAAGGGCGGTTACAGCGTTAAGAAAAAGCCCGGTGGGCTTTTTTAGCGTACTTACCGTTAAGGTAGGGGAAAAAGGCTGTTACAGCGTTAAGAAAAAGCCCGGCTGTCGCCCAAAAAATTACTCGTCTTTTCCTTTGCCCATTTTTTCGTTCATCTCGCGGGTAGAAGGTTCCCTAGTGAAATTGTATTTAAGACCCAGGCCGTAAGCAATGAACAAGGGTTTGCCGTAATGATTTACGTTCCAGAAATCTTTGTATAGCGAACTGGTTAATTCAACCGATGCGCGGCGCTCGTTCACAATAAATTGATAACCCGCACTCATTCTAAATCCTATTGAAGGTATCATGGTAATAAACCCAAATCGTTCGGGTTTTTGCGGATCGGTTATGGTCTTCATGGGTTTTATAGACGGTTCGTTATAATACACCAGAATGGGCATAGTAGGACCGCCACCAAAATAAAATGCCTGCAGTTGCATGCCAAATAAACAAGGTACTTCAACAGCCGCGTAATGGTATTTCCAGTTGTAATTTTGCATGGTGGTACCATCGTAATGTTTAAAGGTACCCGAGTAAAAAGTAAGAAGCGCCCCGCTTTCAACACGTAATTTGGTTTTAGGATATTTATAAACTTTACTGAACCCAAAATTAACGGCATTTAAAACACCATTGCTCTTTAACGCCGCCGCGTCGCCACCAAGAATAGTGGTACGCATGAACTCGATCTTTAAATTATTCTCTTCAACATATTTTTGCCCAAACGAAAAAAACGCCAGGCCGGTGAACAATAACACAAGACAATATCTCATGGAACAAAGATAATAAAAACAAAAAGAAGAAACCAGAGAGGAAAATTAAATTATTTTGGTTTTTGAGGAGGGTAAAGCGCCAAAGTTATGCGCTGCGCTATTTCCTGCGCTACTTTCGACATATAATTGTTAAGGATCTTATCGGGTTTATTGGTATTGCTAGGGAATTCAGTTTCGGCAATGCCCGAATTTATTTCTTTGGCATCGTAAGTGTAAACCGTATAATGCACCACCAGCTTTCGCAAACCACCAGTGGCCGAATTCATTTCGGCCGGACCATTACTGTTAGAACCTTTAATATCGAGTTGATTGACAAAAACAAAAATATCGGTTTTGTATTTTCCATACAAATAAGGAACCAGCGTAGCGTTCTTTAATTTGGCATTCATAAAACGCGCATCGCTGTTGGTCTCCACCACAATCTGTCCTTTTTCAATTCCTTTTTGTTCTTTTTCTTTTACCGGCGGTGTGTATTTTGTTTGATCAGGAACTTTCATGTACTCGTAATTGAGGTACTGATAAATGTTCTCCAGATCTTTTTTTGTTTTTACTGTATCGTCTAAAAGATCCACCAACGAGTAATTTGATTTGAGGGCTTTGTACAATTGTTCGTTAACCCCATCCCTAAAATTATATTTTATTTGTTTGGCGGTTTGTTTGGTTTCTTTATTAATGTACATATCCACCTCGCTCAAATACATTTTAGGCTCAAACGGAATAAGCATTACGGTGTGTTTACCGCCTGCGGCCGGCGTGTTTTTAGGCGTAATAGTGGTGTGCTGGGAAAAACTTCCCAAAGAAATAAAAAGAATGACAAAAAGTAGAAATTTGTAATTTGCCTTCATTGCCTTTTTATATAACGGGTAATTGGAAATTAGTTACGTAATACCGGCGCTTCGACAAGCTCAGCGACCGGGTTTTAGTCAGATGGTGATTGAGCCTGTCGAAATCACCATTTAATCTCTTAACCAATCGGTATTCGCGTAAAGCATTAATCCCAAAATAAGCACTAAGCCAACATAATTAGAATAGTAAATTACTTTTTCAGGAATTTTACGGCGCGAGATCATTTCTATCAACACAAATAAAATATAACCGCCATCAAGCATGGGGATAGGTAAAAAATTCATGAAGGCCAGCACCAGAGATAAAAAGGCGGTGAAGTTCCAGAAATAATGCCAGTCCCAAACCGGACTCATATTCTTATACATGCTGTAAAAACCGCCCACTTGTTTGTGCGCGTCTTTAACGGTAAAGATCACCACAAATTGTTTTATGTTCATTACAATGGCTTCCATGCCGTCTTTAAATCCTTGCGTAAGCGCTTCAAAAAATCCGAAACTTTGCGCTTCCACCGGAACGTCTTTCATTCTGTCCCAATCAAAACCAATTATGCCTTCGGTACCAACTTTTGATTTTAGGGTCAAAGAATCTTTTCCTCTTATCACATTAATTTCAACTTCTTTGCCCTTATGGTGAGCAAGCGCGTGCCTAAAATCGTTAATGAACGGCGTTGGCTGTCCGTTAAGTCCAATTACCATGTCGCCTTTTTTTAAGCCCGAATTTTCGGCATAAGAACCCGCTACAACCGTATCAACAATGGTGATAGTGCGCGGCGAAACAAACTCCTCCGATTTTTTGAGTTCTTTTAAAATGATACTGATATCATTATCGGTTACCGGAATAGAGATTTTATTGCCATCGCGCATTACCTGAATGGATTTGGCTTTATTCATAATAACGGTAATGGTAACACGGCGCAGTGAATTAACCGGTAAATTATCTACCGATACAATTTGATCGCCATCGCGTAAACCCATTTTAAGAGCAGTTGAGTCGCAGGCAATGCCGTATTTTAATTTGGAAGTTGGAATGGTTTCTTTTCCCCATGCAAATAAGATCATCCAGTAAATAAAGATACCTAAGACAAAATTCACCAAAATGCCACCAACCATAATTAATAAACGCTGCCAGGCCGGCTTAGCGCGAAATTCCCAGGGTTCAGGTGGGGCCTCCAATGTTTTTTTATCCATTTGCTCATCTACCATGCCCGCTATTTGCACATAGCCGCCAAACGGAAACCAGCCTAAACCGTATTCGGTGTCGCCAATTTTCTTTTTAAACAACGAAAAATTAAAGATGCCCGCGAAAGGAAATAAAAAATCGAAGAACAAATAAAATTTATCAACCCGGCACTTGAATTTTTTGGCAAAATAAAAATGTCCAAACTCGTGTAAGGTGATCAGTATGGTGAGGCTAAGAAAAAGTTGCGCGAATTTTATCATTTAATTTATTTCGGGTTTCGGGTTAATTATTTCGGGTTAAGGTGTCAGATCAAACTTTCTGCAACCAGTCGGGTTTCTTTATCACATTCTACATACTGCGTGTAATCGGGTTTCTGTATGAAAGGAATTTTAATCATAGATTTCTCAATAACTTCACTCATTTGTAAAAAGCCGATCTTATCTTTTAAAAACGCGTTTACGGCTACTTCATTAGCGGCATTAAGTACACAAGGTAAATTACCGCCTTTTTCAAGGGCCTTAAAAGCAAGAGCTAAGTTACTAAATGTTTTGCTGTCGGGCTTCTCAAAGGTAAGCTCCGGATAGTTAAAAAAATCAAAACGGGTAAAGCTATTTTTCACTCTATTAGGGTAAGAAAAGGCGTATTGTATGGGTAACTTCATGTCGGGCAGTCCCATTTGCGCTTTCATGCTCCCGTCCTCAAACTGTACAATGCTGTGCACAATGCTTTGCGGATGAATGATAATATCTATCTGTTTTGGACTCAAATTAAACAACCATTTGGCCTCAATAGCCTCTAATCCTTTATTCATAAGGCTGGCGGAGTCGATAGTAACTTTTGCACCCATGGTCCAGTTGGGGTGTTTAAGGGCTTGTTCTTTTTTAATGTTACGCAAAAACGCGGTGTCTTTTCCCCGAAAGGGACCACCCGAAGCGGTTAAGTAGATCTTTTCGATCTTATTATTCCACTCACCGGCCAAACACTGAAAAATGGCCGAATGTTCCGAATCAACAGGATATAAATTAACCGCGTTCTCCTGAGCCAAACGGGTAACAAGGTCGCCGGCAACTACCAGCGTTTCTTTATTGGCCAGGGCAATATTTTTTTTGTGTTTAATGGCGTTAATGGTAGAGGCCAAACCGGCATAACCCACAATGGCCGCTAAAACAATATCGATGCTATCACTCTCTACAATTTGTTCAATGGCTTTGTAGCCGGCATAAACTTTAATGTCTTCTTTTTGTAAAATATCTTTTACGTAGGTGTATTTACTTTCGTCGCCAATAACTACGGCGTTAGGTTTAAACTCGAGGGCCTGTTTAATGAGCAGATCAGCATTGCCATTAGCCACTAAAACTTCGGCGCAAAAATGATCGGGATTGGCGCGAATAACATCCAGCGCCTGGGTGCCAATGCTTCCGGTACTTCCTAAAATGGCTATTTTCTTTTTTTCTGACATTTAGAGAATCACAAAACTCAGCATAAATTTTTGATAATGAAAGGTGAAATATGCGAAAGGTTAGAAAAGCTCAAACGGTTTCTTTACTTCTGAGTTTTTTCCAGAGCGAAGCGATCTGTTTCCGAAAAATAAAAACAATTAAAAGATACGGTACCGCCATCAGGTAAAGGATGCCGGTATTTAAACCTTTAGCAATAGAGTTGGGATCTTTATCAAGACTACTGGCCGCTGCCTGCTTGCACATGGCACACTGCGCTTCAACCGAACCCGAAAAAACAACACACCCTAAAAATAAAATTAAAAGTATGAGGGTTCTTTTAGGCATGGAGACTACTCTTCAAATTTTTTGTAGTCAGAAGGAACAGCCACTTTAGAAGCGTCTAAATCACCTTTTTCCAATTTTGTTACTTCTAAACGGGTAATGATCTTACCATCGCTTACTTGTTTTTCTTCCGATAACATTGGTAAAGATCCTGCAGGAAGATCTTTGATCTGATTAAAATAAACACTTTGTTTATCCTTACGGTTCCACAATTTTACCATTGGAATGAAGAAATCGTATTTGCCCGGAGCTATCCAGTAACTGATAATGGTATTTTCGTCGGTATTCTTAACAATGTACTCGGTACATTTAATACCCTGAAATTTTTTTGTGTTAGAGGTTTTGCTGGTTACACAAACCCCTTTAATTACAGGAGGCACTTCGCTTTTATGTTCGCCCCACACTTTACGTTTAGGGTTTACAAACTTTATGGAGTTATTATTTAGGTCAAACACAAAACTACCTTCAACATTGGTAGAATGTTTACCATATTGATCCAGTTTAATATTCTTGTCTTTTACATTATAAACGTTAACAGTGGTATCTTTTGCGGTATAATACTTAAATTCAATAGTACCGCCAAAAGATTGCGCCTTAAAGATAAAAGGTAAGGCTACAGAAAATAATACAAGTTTAATTTTACGCATATATGTTTATTTTTACGGATACTAAATTATAGATTTTTTTTAATTTAAAGGCAAATTTTCTGTGTTAAATAACAAAAATAAGGGCGATTGGGGCGAAAAACAGGCCGTATTATACCTAAAAGAAAACGGTTTTACCATCTTAAAAACCAATTGGCGTTTTAAAAAGCTCGAAGTGGATATCATTGCTCAAAAAGGTGATAAAATGGTGTTTATTGAGGTAAAAACCAGGGGAACCAACGAATATGGAGAGCCCGAAACCTCTGTAACCATCAAAAAACAGCGGTTTATAATAAGGGCCGCCAATCATTACTTAATTGAGAATGATATTGACCTGGAAGCGCGGTTTGATATTATTGGAATAGTGTATAAAGACAACAAAATTATAGTGAAACATATACCTGATGCCTTTTATCCTATTGTAAAGTAGCGTACCTTTACAGGATGTATAATTCAGACAAAAGGTCGGGTAAGCCGGGATATAAAGGCAAAAACGACTCGGCTAAGCGCCCTTTTGAACGAGGTGCCAAGCCCCGTTTCAAGAAACCGTTTAAGCGCGACGATGACGGTGAAAAAAAGCCATATAACAAAGAAGAAAGAAGTTTTAGACCGCGAGAAGATAAAGGGGGTTTCAAAAAACCATTCGATAGAGAAAAAAGAAGCTATAAGTCGCGTGAAGATAAAGAAGGCGAAAGAAGACCTTTTAAAAGGAATACCGAGAAAAGCGAGGGCGATAAAGAAAGCAAGGTAAGCTCTTATAAAAAGAAAAGAAGCTTTACCCGTAACAAAACCATTCGCAAAAATTTTGATGTAATAGGCGATAAAGCGCATAGCCGTCCCAATGGCTATCGGGATAAAAAACCGTTTAAGAAGTTTGACAGAGCAGGTGATGAAAAAGGATTTGTGAAGAAAGAGCGGCGTAGTAATGACTTTAGGGAGGATGACCGTTCGGAAAAAAGAGAAGGCGCTTTTAAGCCTTACGGGAATAAAAAACCGTATAAAGATAAGCCCTTTGAAAAAAGGGATAAAAAGCCGTTCCGAAAATTTGATAATGATAAAAAGGATGCGGGTTACGAAAAAAAAGCGCGAAGCTTTGATGATCGTGACGATAAAAAACCATTCCGTAAATCGAAAAGAAGTTTTGAGAAAAAAGAAAATGATGGTTTAAGCTTTGAAGGTAAAGAAAAAGCACCTGTTAAAAAACAAGGCGCTATAGGTGACGGACTTATTCGTTTAAATAAGTATTTATCCAACTCAGGTATTTGCTCGCGTCGCGAAGCCGACGACCTTATAAAAGCCGGTTCGGTTAAAGTGAACGATAAAGTAATTACCGAAATGGGATTTAAAGTGGGGCCAACCGATGTAATTGTTTATGATGGCGCCACGTTAAAACGCGAATCGAAAGTATACGTGCTTTTAAATAAACCTAAAGATTATATTACCACCACCGACGATCCGCGCGAACGCCACACCGTTATGGAACTGGTGGCCGATGCCTGCAAAGAACGCTTATACCCTGTTGGTAGGCTCGACAGAAATACTACCGGTTTGTTACTTTTTACCAACGACGGAGAAATGGCAGCTAAATTGACCCATCCTAAATTCGGCATCAAAAAAGTATATAATGTGGTACTCAATCGTAATTTGCGCACCGAAGATTTTAAAAAATTGATTGATGGTGTAGAATTGGAAGATGGACCAGCGCGCCCCGATGATATGCAATTCATAGACGGTAATAAAAACGAAATTGGTCTCGAAATTCATAGCGGTAAGAACCGCATCGTTCGCCGTATGTTCGAACATTTGGGTTATGAGGTAGTGAAACTCGACCGAACCCGGTTTGCGGGACTTACCAAAAAGGATCTTCAACGTGGTAAGTGGCGCTTTTTATCGCCAAAGGAAATCAGTTATTTGAAGATGATAGGGTAAAGTAAGGATCAGGAATTGTTAATAGGAATTGGGGTATTTATGAAATTTTGTATTAACTATGGACAATAAACCATATACTTTTCCGTAAATTAGCATATTAAAATTCTTCTCTCATGTGTGGTATAGTTGGATATTTAGGTAATCGCGAGGTGTATCCTATTTTAATTAAAGGATTGCGTCGCCTCGAATACCGGGGTTACGATAGCGCCGGTGTTGCCATGATCAATAAAGCAGGTAACCTTAATGTGTATAAGCGAAAGGGCAAAGTAAGCGAATTGGAAGCTTTTGCTTCGGCCAGCGATACCACCGGAACGGTTGGCATAGGCCATACCCGTTGGGCTACACACGGCGAACCTAACGATGTTAACTCCCATCCGCATTATTCGCAAAGTAAAAATCTGGTTTTAATTCACAATGGCATCATCGAGAATTACGCGGCCATTAAAGAACGCTTAAAAAAACGCGGCCATACATTTTTATCGCAAACCGATACCGAAGTGTTGGTGCATTTGATCGAAGACATTAAAGAACACGAAAAAATTAAAATGGGTCACGCCGTTTTAGCCGCATTAAATCAGGTGATAGGCGCCTATGCTATTGTGGTGATGGATAAAAACGATCCGGATACCATAGTAGCGGCAAAAAAAGGAAGCCCCATGGTAATTGGTATTGGCGATAACGAATTTTTTATCGCGTCAGATGCTTCGCCAATTGTTGAATTTACAAAGAATGTGGTTTATCTCGAAGATGAGCAGGTTGCTATTGTACGTCGGGGCGAGCAATTAAAATTACGCAACCTAAAAGATAAAGAGATCACACCGTATGTACAATCACTCACTATTGAGTTAGAAAATATTGAAAAAGGCGGCTACGATCATTTCATGCTCAAAGAAATTTACGAGCAACCCCGTTCCGTTAAAGACAGTATGCGCGGCCGCTTAAAAGCCGATATGGGTGAAGTGAAATTAGGAGGAATTGTGGAGCACGAAGCAAAATTTAAAAATGCCAAACGCATTATTTTTATAGCCTGCGGAACCTCTTGGCATGCCGGTTTGGTGGGCGAATATTTATTTGAAGAATTTGCACGAATACCCGTTGAGGTAGAATACGCCTCCGAATTCCGTTACCGTAATCCGGTGATTTATCCCGATGATATTGTGATCGCTATTTCGCAAAGTGGTGAAACAGCCGATACTTTAGCGGCAATTGAATTAGCAAAAAGCAAAGGCGCTACCATAGTGGGCGTTTGTAATGTGGTAGGTTCATCCATTGCGCGCGCCACACACGCGGGTTCATACACGCACGCGGGTCCTGAGATAGGTGTAGCAAGTACCAAAGCGTTTACCGCGCAAGTAACCGTGTTAACGCTAATGGCTTTGCATGTGGCACGCATACGCGGAACAATGACCATGCCTGAAAGCCGCTTCCGTCAAATATTATATGAGCTGGAATCTATTCCTAAAAAAATTGAAGAAGTTTTAAAATTGAACGATCAGGTAAAAGAGATCGCGTTCAAATATAAAGATGTTACCAATGCTTTATATTTAGGAAGAGGATTTACTTTTCCGGTAGCATTGGAAGGCGCGCTAAAACTTAAAGAAATTTCTTACATACACGCCGAAGGTTATCCTGCCGCCGAAATGAAACACGGACCCATTGCGTTAATTGACGACGAAATGCCGGTGTTTGTCATCGCCACCAAAGGCGCTAACTACGAAAAAGTAGTAAGCAACATACAGGAAGTAAAAGCCCGCAAAGGACAAGTGATAGCGGTTGTTACGGCAGGCGATAAAGATGTTAAGGGAGTTGCCGATCATGTAATGGAAATTCCGGAAACCGATGAAAGTCTGGTGCCGCTTATTTCGGTAATACCACTGCAATTGTTGTCTTATCACATCGCCGTTATGCGCGGTTGCAATGTTGATCAGCCACGTAATCTCGCTAAAAGCGTAACGGTGGAGTAAACACAAATGTTATGGGGAGGTGTTTTTTTATAATAGTTTTTTTCTATTATAGTTTAACCTTTTCGCAACCGCTTACCAATTTCAGTAAAACCTTCGAGGCGGCTCAAAAGAACATACCGCTCAATATTATTTCAAACAACCATTCGGTTTTTATTTTACGGTACAATAAATCAATACACGATTTTATTTTTGAAAAGCGCGTAAAGGCTACCGGACAAATGCTGGTGTTTAAACCATTAAAACTGGATAGCGTTTGCGCCGATTGGTTTGATTACGAAAATCTGGATTATTTATTCTTTGAAGCGGATAATAAATTGTATTTGGTTTTTGAAAAAGACATGAAGACCAAAAAGACCATTTACCTTAAAACCATTGACACATCCGGAAAGGTTGGTGGATTTAAAGAGCTGGCCGCTATGGAGTGGAACAACACCATGGCCGCCAATTATTTTAAATTTAAAAGGGCCGCCAATAATAATTTACTGATCCTTGGAACCATTAATTATTTGAGTGGGATAGTTCAAAAAACAGCGCTGTTATTTGATGTGAAGAAAGAAACCCCTGTTTGGATAAAAAAATTACCTGACGAAAATTTTGCGGCAGCCGCCACCAATTTATTTGAGACCAACACCGACAACGATCTTTTTTTTACTCGGTATAACGTTACACGCATTACCGATACGGCCGGAAAAGTTTTTGTGTACGATACTTTGGCCCTTTGTAAAATAAATGCCAACGCTAAAAAAATGGAATCGCGGCCACTGGCACTGCCCGAAAATTATGGTTTGCACGACGCGTTTATATTATCGGTAAATAACGAGGTTGTTTTTTTTGCCTGCGCCTGTGAGAACATGGCCACTAAAAAAGGGCAATTTTGCAATGGGTATTTTGTTTGCCAAAAATTCAGCAACGACCTCAGTACACTTTCTTATAGTGTGGTGGTGCCCTATGATGAGAGTACGCAACATAAGCTAACTTATTTTGACGGCACCGATTATAAGGACCCCGGCTTAAAACCATTTGCATTTAGTGATCACTTTACCGCTGGAAACAATTTAATTACTATAATGGAGACCTACGATCGCGGGTTTTACAAAAATATTTTTGCGGTGAATTTTGATCTTGAAAAAGGACAAATGAAATGGATGCATGTAGTGCCGCGTAAGATCTTCTTTTTCCCAAAGCGCATTGTTTACCGTAATATTGGTTGCTATAATGCTTCGTATATAAATAATACGCTCAACATTTGTTTTTTAGAGAACAGCATGAACCTTAATTTAGATATAAAAACAACACCGTATAACCAATACGAAAAGCAAATTAATTACTGGGGTTGTAACGCTGTAAGAATAAAGATAAATGATAGCGGCGAAATAAAGAAAGAGCTGTTTTACAGGGACAGGAGCTTTGATCTGGTACCACTTAAAAACACACCGTTACAACCAGGGGTTCCGGCCACTTTTTATATTACCAATGGAAGAGGGGAAAAGTTTGGTTTTGAATAATTCTTAAACATCACAAAAAAGCCCCAGTAAAGGGGCTTTAATATTAGGTATAATTTGTATTTACTCTTTTATTCCAAAAAATTCGTTATAGCTAACTTCTTTGGTATCGAGGGTGCAATTTTCTTTGATGAGGTTAAGCACTTTGCGGCTGTAAACATTTTCGAAGATGCGTTGCGCTTCTTTTTCTTTACTCAACAAGCTTTGCGCAATTTTAATTAGATCCTCTTCCTGCGGGGTTTGTCCGTAACGCGAATATTCGGCGCGTACAAAACCTTTGGCTTCCTCGGTGGCTTCCTCAGGACTAACCACTAAATTATTATCCTTAATTATTTTATTTTCGATCAATCGCCATTTCATGGTAAAGGCGTATTCAGGATATTCTTTTTCCAACTGCTCTTTTGTAATAGGTTTTTCGTTAGCGGCCATTAGCCAGCGTTTTAAAAACTCGTCGGGCAATTGAATGTTCAATTTATTAACCAGGGTCTTTTCAAGTTCCTGCATAAAGTTGCGGTCGCTATCCTGTTTGAACATCATGTTCAATTCTTCTTTGATCTTATTTCTGAACTCTTCTTCGCTGTTTACTTTTCCGGCACCATAAAGGCGGTCAAATAATTCCTGATTTAACTCAGCGTCTTCCATACGGGCAATGTTCTTAACCGTTAACTGCAAATTGCTGTTAAATGTTTCGGCTGCCGCTTTATCAATACCTAACGACACTGATTTATCCAACGCGGTTTCGTAAAGATCATTAACGTTTAAAATAAATTTATCTTCTTTTTTGGCGCCGGTTAATTTTTTGCGCGTATTGTCATTCTTTAAACGGTCTAAACCAAGACTACTCGATTTAAATACACCACCAGGTAGAATATTGTTCTCGTTATCCAGTTCTACAATATCCACAAACAATACATCTTTATCGGCCGCTACTTCCGGGTTACTGGGTTTGCCGTAATTGCGGCGCACATCCTTTAAATATTTTTCTACCAGAGCATCATCCACCTTAATAGTTTTATAAGGGAACGATTGTTTTTTATCAACCGCAAAATCAAACGATGGCGCTAAGCCCAACTGATAGGTGAAGGTGAAATCTTTTTGATTTACCCAATCAACCTGTTCGTTCTCTTTTGGCATCGGGTTGCCAAGGATCTCGATCTTGTTTTCGTTTATATAATTGTGAAGCGAATCGTTCAATAATTTATTTAACTCATCAACCAAAATAGAGGTGCCGTATTGTTTCTTGATCAAACCTACAGGCACCTTACCTGGTCTGAATCCGGGCATGGCCGCCTGACGCTGCGCTTTTTTAATGGCGTCGTTCACACGGGTTTCATAATCGGCCGGGCCAACAGCAATGGTAATTTCGGCATTCAATTTATCAATGTCTTTTTTGGTAATGTTCATCGGCATAATAATTTAATTATAGGGGCAGCAAAAATACACATTTTTTATAATAAAAATGCCATTTAATGCAAAGTAAAAAAGAAGGGTAAAAACCGCTTAGTCGTCGGTAGGTTCTGGTGCTTTTTGAGGCTGTGCCTTACGGGCTTTTAGCTTATTGGGCCAAATAACATTCACTAAAATGTTCTGTACGGTAATCATGGTGCGGCTCATGCCGTTTAAGATGGTTACATCTTTATCAGAACCGTTCTTCCATACTTTTTTAACTTCATCGTAACTGCCGTCATCCAAAATAATATACATTTTTGCCACTTTCCCGTCAACCACGTCCACTTTTCCATTAAAGCAATCGGCTTTACCACCCTGATAACGGAAGGTAATGATCACATCGCTATATGGACCATCTTTCACCTCTTCGGCACCACGCTCTTCAAATTTAATGGACCATTTATTGAAGCAATTCAATACAGAAGGTTCTTTTTTCTGCGCATGGGTAACGTTTAAAAACAGACAGAAAAAAAGGAGTATAGTGGCGATCTTGTTCATACGAGATGTTGTTTAAGTTTTTAAAAGTAAGACTATTCAAACACATTAACAACCCCTAAACTAAAAGCTTTTTAACAGGCGTTTTTTAACTTTCTTAACGTTTTTAGGAGGAAAAATTGGTTTTGCTACAATTTGTAGCAGGGTTTGGCTACTTTGTGTAGTTACTTTGTTGTTAAATTTTAAATAAAAAACAACATGTTAGTTAAAACATATGGGTATGCCGTACACGGCATTAACGCCACAAAAGTAACTGTGGAGGTGAATATTTCGCAGGGGGTAAATTTTTTTATGGTTGGATTACCCGATAGCGCGGTAAAAGAAAGTCAGCAGCGCATACACGCTGCCATTAAAAACATAGGACATAAAATTCCGGGCAAACAGGTAACCGTTAATATGGCGCCGGCCGATATTAGAAAGGAAGGTTCGGCTTACGATCTCACTATTGCCGTT
>JBGASH010000070.1:0-13886 GCA_044229775.1 Bacteroidia bacterium | reverse complement strand
CTATGTCATCGGGTGTTAAAACGTCAAACGGGATCAATTCATTACCTTCTGTATCCTGTAAAAATTTCACACCCCGTTCATTCAGATCTTTATTCACCTCAGGGTTGTGGATCATCTGACTTAATAAATAAATATTCTTTCGGCGCTTGAAAAAAAAGGCATCAAGACCGAAAAATATAACACCACCTGCCCGTTCGTTGAACGCGTTTGGAAAAAATCGGAGCAGATAGGAAAAAGCAATCATACCATAATTATACATGGTAAAAATTCGCACGAAGAAACCCGTTCAACTTTTTCCAGAAGCGAACAGCACAGCAAAGCCATTGTTGTAAGAGACCTGGAAGAAGCCAGAAAATTAGGCGCCTTTATCACCGAAAATAAAACGCAAAAGGAATTTGAAAAAGAATTTGCAGGAAAGTTCTCTAAAGGATTTTCGGTTGCCACCGATCTTAATAAAGTAGGTGTGATCAACCAAACTACCATGTTGGCCACCGAAACCGAAGGGATAGCCAATTATTTTAAAGAATTAATGAGTACCAAATTCGGGGCAAAGCATTTAAACGACCATTTTGCCGATACACACGACACCCTTTGTTACGCCACCAATGAAAATCAGGATGCCACTTATGGATTGTTACATACCGACGCGCACCTGGCCATTGTAGTTGGAGGTTTCAACAGCAGCAACACCTCTCATCTGGTAGAATTGTGCGAACAGAAATTTCCTACCTTCTTCATTTCCTCGGCAAAAGACATTGAAAGCAAAAACTTAATTCACCATTTCAATTATCCGCGAAAAAAAATGGAGACCACCGAAGGCTTCTTGCCGGCAAAATCCCTTTTAAAGATCGTGATTACCAGCGGGGCCTCGTGTCCGGACTCGCTCCTCGACGAAGTGATCCATAAAATAAACTCCTTTTACGGCAATTTAACACCTTTGAAAGAGGCTTTAAAGGAAATTGACACCTTTTCTGAGAGGTAAAACCCCCAAATTTTACAATTAATAACAATTAACACGTGTTGTTTAGTAAGTATAGACGTTTTTAACCGTTATAAAAGCTATAAAACTTAGATTTATGGTTTGGATCAAAAATGGAAAAACCGCTCATATTTGTTACTAACGACGATGGCATAAGCGCACCAGGGATTTTATTTTTGGTGAAAGTGGCGAAAAAATTTGGTGAAGTAGTAGTGATAGCCCCCGACAAACCGCAATCAGGCATGGGCCATGCCATTACCATTAACTCCACCTTACGCATTCAAAAAACCGACTATCACAAAATAACTACCGAATACAGTTGCAGCGGCACACCGGTTGATTGTGTAAAAATGGCCGTGAACAATATCTTACCAAAAAAACCCGATCTTATTTTATCGGGTGTCAATCATGGTAGCAACAGCTCTATCAATGTGATCTATTCCGGAACTATGTCGGCTGCCATTGAAGGGGCATTAGAGGGCGCCGGCTCCATTGGTTTTTCATTATGTGATTATAGCATCGATGCCGATTTTTCGCAGATAGAAAAATTTGTAGAAAAAATAATTTCGGGCGTTCTAAAAAACAAATTGCCGGAAGGCGTTTGTTTAAATGTCAATATTCCGAAGCTAAAAGTGGATGAGATCAAAGGCATAAAAGTTTGTCGCCAGGCAAAAGCCAATTGGGTGGAAGAATTTGAAGAGCGTCACGATCCGTACAATCGCGCCTACTATTGGCTCACCGGTAAGTTTGTGAATTTTGAACCGCAATCAACCGATACCGACGAGTGGGCCCTGGCCAATGGATTTATTTCGGTAGTGCCCACGCAATGTGACCTTACAGCGCATGCGCAAATAGAAAAAATTACCAACTATTTAAAGTAATATGAACTGGCAAGAACGCGTAGATAAATTTTGGATGGGCCTTTTAATAGGAATTGTAGGTCCGTTATTTTTATTTTTTTGTTTCTGGCTTTTCAGACACAGTGGCACTGATTTTCCGGAACGCTTCATAAAATATTTAATGATCGGCGAAATGCTGGGAAATACCATTAAGCTTTGCGCTTTGCCCAATTTATTGATCTTTTATTTTTTTCTTAATAGGAACCTGAACAGCGCGGCCAAAGGTGTGATAGCAAGCGTGCTTTTGTATTTGGCCCTGGTTATTTACGTAATGGTTTATATTGAGGGTGGAGAAATTGATATATTTTAAATTCTGAAATATTAAATATTACATCATAGCCGGCGAACCTTCAGGCGATCTGCACGCCTCCAACTTCATGAAAGAATTGAAGCATCTGGATGCGCAAAGCGATTTTTGTTTTTTAGGCGGTGATCTTATGGAACGCGTGGCAGGACGTAAACCTACCATTCACATAAAACAAATGGCGTTCATGGGATTTGTTGATGTTGCCAAAAATATTGTAAGCATAAGGCAAAATTTTAAACTTGCGAAGGAAGACATTCTCAAATATAAACCTGATGTTTTGATCCTGGTAGATTATCCCGGTTTTAATTTACGAATGGCCAAATGGGCAAAAGAACAGGGCTTAAAAGTATTTTATTACATCTCACCAACCGTTTGGGCCTGGAAAGAGAACCGCGTTGAAAAAATAAAAAAGTTTGTCGATAAACTTTTTGTGATCCTTCCCTTTGAAGAGGCCTTTTATGCCAAACACAACTATAAGGTTTATTTTGTTGGTCACCCTTTAATGGATGCCATTGAAGAAAAGAAAAAAAATACACTGAGTTTGGATGAGTTCATTAAAAAAAACCACTTAGGCAATAAACCCATCATCGCGGTTTTACCAGGCAGCCGCAAACAGGAATTGGACCGCATGCTTGACATCATGCTCGCTATAAAAGATAATTTTTCCGATTACGAATTTGTAATTGCGGGAAGCGATAATATTTCGAAATCACAATACGATCTTGCAGAACAAAAAGGGATCAAGGTGGTATATAATCAAACTTACGAATTAATGCAGTATGCCAAAGCCGGCGTTATTAAATCAGGGACGTCTACTTTAGAAAGCGCTTTGTTCGATCTGCCCGAAGTGGTGTGCTACAAAGGCGGTAGTGTTTCTTATTTGATCGCTAAACAATTGGTGAACATCAAATATATTTCACTGGTTAATCTTATTATGGATAAACCGGTTGTAAAAGAATTGATACAGGGTGAAATGACCGCCAAAAATATTTCGGCCGAGCTTAAAGAACTTTTGAATAATAACGCATACAGAGCACAGGTCTTAAAAGATTATTCTGAATTAAAAACCCGTCTCGGCGGAAGCGGCGCTTCTAAACGATTAGCAGGCGCTATTTATAATGAATTAATAAAGTAAAATGAAAAAGATCATTGCTATAGTCCTATTTCTTATCCTTTCAAAAGCTTATGGCGATGATCAATTGGCTATTCGTGTTTTTGCGCACCTAAAAATTTCTTCCGCTTCGTTTGTTATCGAAAATTCGCGTTATAATGTTTTTGGTGACGACAGTCTTATTGCCACCGTTAACCGCTATACCGTTTTTAAATTGGCCATGCAAAACGACAGCATTTTACTTAAGACCTTTGAAAACAACTATGGTCGTTTTAAAAAGATCAACTTTACTGCTTTAAACGATTCGGGTGAATTAAAATTAAAATTGATAGAACCTGAGCGTAAACCCCGCATCTATCAAAACAGTTTTGTGATCGTTGCCGAAGAGGGACTTTTAAAATTACTGAACGTAGTTAAATTAGATAATTATATTGGTGGTGTTGTGGAAGCCGAATCGGGTACCCGCTCTACACCCGAATTCTATAAAATACAAGCTATTTTGGCCCGTACCTTTGCTTTAGCGCATATCAATAAACATGTAACGGAGGGTTTTTCGCTTTGCGATCAGGTACATTGTCAGGCCTATTATGGTAAACCAAAATATGTTGAGATCTTTAAAGCGCTGGAAGATACCAGAGGAAAAGTGGTAGTGGACGAAAATCTAACATTGATCGTTGCCGCCTTTCATAGTAACAGTGGCGGACAAACTGCCAACTCGGAAGATGTTTGGGGAACGCGCACAACTTATTTGAGAACGGTGGTAGATTCGTTCAGTGTAAAAATGCCCAATTATAAATGGGAACGCAAAATGCCAATTGACGATTGGTTAAGTTATTTGAAACTAAAACACAATTACCCCATTGAAGAACCGATCGCCAAAGAAATAGCTTTGAATTTTAGACAGGATACACGGAAAATTTTTTTAGAAGCCAGTAATGTAAAAGTACCGCTCAAGAATGTACGGCAGGATCTGCAATTGAAATCTACCTTCTTCACTATTTCGAGCGCTAACGATACCGTTATTTTCAGAGGAAAAGGGTATGGTCATGGATTGGGTATGTCGCAGGAAGGCGCTATGAAAATGACTAAAATGGGGTATGGATATGGCGATGTTCTCAATTTTTATTTCCGGAATATCCAGATCATTGACATGCAAAAACTGAATTTTTTCAGAGATGAGTAAAATAATTTACGAAGTACGATTTACGATATACGATTTTTTTTATGAAATTGAATTTAACCAAACCCCTTGCCTTTTTTGATATAGAAGCTACAGGATTGAATGTGGCGAGCGACAGGATCGTGGAGATCTGCATTTTAAAAGTGAATGTGGATAATAGCACTGAAACAAAAACCATGCGTATCAATCCGGGAATCCCCATACCGGAGGTGGTTTCGAAGATCCATGGTATTTATGACAAAGATGTAACCCAATACCCCACCTTTAAAGAAGTGGCAACACAGCTGTTGAATTTTATTGGGAATGCCGACTTGGCTGGATACAACTCCAACAAATTTGACATTCCAATGTTGGCCGAAGAGTTTTTAAGAGCGGAGGTTGATTTTGATCTTAGAAAACACCGCTTAATTGATGTGGGAAATATTTTTCATTTTATGGAACCCCGCAACCTAAAAGCGGCGTATAAATTTTATTGCGATAAATCGTTGGTGAACGCTCATACCGCGGAAGCCGATACCATTGCAACATACGAGATCTTTTTGGCACAGATAAAAAAATACGAGAGTACACAGATAGAAGATGAGAACGGAAAGCTTTATATTCCTGTAAAGAATGATATGGCAATATTGAGCGAACTATCGGCCAAAACAAAGAATGTTGACCTTGCCGGAAGAATTGTTTACAACGAAAAAGGCGTTGAAGTTTTTGCCTTCGGCAAACACAAAGACAAACCTGTAACTGAAGTATTTGAAAAAGAACCATCGTATTACAATTGGATCATGAACGGGGATTTCCCCTTATATACCAAAAAAGTAATTACACAGATCAGATTGAAAATGAAGAAATAAATGAATACACTTTTACTCATATCGATCCTCATTGGCGTTTGCGCGCTGTTCTCCTATCTAAACATTCGGTTTTTAAAACTTCCTCCCACCATTGGCTTAATGTTGATCTCGCTTGTTTGTTCTTTATTAGTGATCATTGAGGGGAAAATCAGCAATACCTTTCAGCATCATGTGGAAGAAATGATACTCAGCATTAATTTCTCACAAACGCTTTTAAACGTGATGTTAGGGTTCTTACTATTCGCGGGCTCGCTTCATGTTAACTTAAATGAATTAAAAAAACAACGCTCGGCTGTCATTTCATTTGCCACCCTCAGCGTGGCGCTTTCCATTTTCTTTTTCGGTGGCATTATGTATTACATTTTTCAGCTATTTGGTCTTCAGGTTGAATTCATTTATTGTTTATTATTCGGCGCGCTTGTTTCACCAACCGATCCTATCGCGGTGATCGGTATCTTAAAAAAGTCGAACATGCCAAAAGAGATCGAAGCCACTATTAACGGCGAATCACTTTTTAACGACGGTATTGGAATTGTATTTTTTGTGACCATCAGCCAGATCATCAGTACCGGAATACAAAACCTTTCTTCGCTGGATGTTCTTATATTATTTGGCCGCGAAGTGGTTGGCGGATTAGTTTTAGGTGTGGCAATGGGGTACCTGGCCTATTATTTCATTAAAAAGATCGACCACTACCAAACAGAGGTTTTGATATCGTTGGCTTTGGTAATGGTATCCGGACAAATTGCACAAATGCTTCACGTTAGTGGTCCACTCGCAGTTATTGTTATCGGCTTGATCTTAGGAAATTTGGTAAGAAAGAATGCTATGTCGGAAACATCCAAAGATTATCATGATAAATTTTGGGAATTGATAGATGATTTTTTGAATGCTATACTTTTTGTTTTGATCGGATTGCAGATGGTGCTCTTGCATTTCATCACCAATTATTTATTGATCGGTATCCTTGCCATTGCTTTGTTGTTGATCTGTCGTTATCTTTCGTTAAGCTTACCCATTTTATTTTTAAAAGATAAAAAGCTGTTTAACCGGCGCACGGCGGTGATCATGACCTGGGGCGGCCTTCGTGGCGGATTATCCATCGCTCTTACTTTATCGTTACCCGATAATGAATACAAGGAAATTATTGTATCGATAACCTATATTATCGTTATTTTTTCCATTCTTGTTCAGGGGTTAACTACCGGGAAGCTGGTAAAAGCACTTTATAGGTAATAAATCCTTAATACCGCTAAGATTTTTGAATTGATAAGATCATTTAGATGACCCAAATTACCTTAACAAATGCTAAACCAGGAACAGGAAACCAGAAATTAATCACTGTCTTTTAACTCTCCATTCTCGCAGGTAAGGGTACGCGATTTGAATTTGTTGTATACTAACAGATCGTGGGTTGCAAAAAGTACCGAACGGCCACTTTCACTTATCTCTTTTAAGAGTTTCAAAATTTCTTCCGATGTTTCGGGATCTAAATTTCCGGTGGGCTCATCAGCCAAAATTAATTCAGGTTCATTTACTAAAGCTCTGGCAATACTGATGCGTTGCTGCTCACCTCCCGAAAGTTCGTGCGGCATTTTTTGTCCTTTATCCTCGAGGTTTACCTTTTTTAATACTTCGTGAATGCGGGCCTTTATTTTATCTTCCTCTTTCCAACCGGTCGCCTTCATCACAAATTTTAAATTATCGTAAATACTCCTATCACCCAGCAATTGAAAATCCTGAAAAACAATACCCAGTTTTCGCCGCAAATACGGAATATCTTTTTGTTTAAGGTCCTTTAGCGCGTAACCTGCTACCTGGCCGGTGCCTTGTTTTAGCTGAAGATCACCATAAATGGTCTTTAACAAAGAACTTTTTCCACTGCCGGTTTTCCCTAAAAGATAAACAAACTCACCCTTGTTAATTTCAAGGTTTAAGTTGCCAATTACAGGACGCTCGTCCTGAAAAATAACAGCATTATTAAATTTAATAACAGGGCTCATTTAAGAATATGGCTAAATTACCAATATTGTAACTTTTACCAGTTAAAGCGTTATTCCAATATCAACATCAATGGGTTAATAACTGTGAATTACAGTAACAAAGCCTATTCATACCAAACCTAACTTTATAGAAGTTTTATACGTAAACTTTTAGTGCTCAAATGACCTTCAACAAATATGTTGCTGTAATTTTTTTGTGGCTCTTTGTCGTTATTGGCAAGGCGCAAAAAGTGACGGCTTATATTGATAAAGACGCTCTTTATAAACAGGGGCTCGACCTATTTGACAAAAAGTTGTATACAGCCGCGCAAAAAAATTTCATCGATTACATTTCATTTAATTCCTCCCCTGCTCTTCTTAAAAACGATGCCGAATATTATGCGGCCGCCTGCGGCATTGAATTGTTTCACAAGGATGGTGAATGGCGCATGAAACAATTCATTATCCGTCATCCGGGCGACAATAAGATCAACAACGCGTATTTCTATTTAGGAAAATCGAGTTTTCGCAAAAAGAAATATGATGAGACCATTGAGAATTTTGAAAAGGTAGATATTTACAAATTATCGAAAGAGGATCTGGCCGAATTGTATTTTAAACGCGGTTACAGTTATTTAGAAACAAATGTTCAAGACAAAGCCAAAGCCGATTTTTTTGAGATCAAAGACGTCGACAACAAATATGCCCATCCGGCAAATTATTATTATTCGCACATCTCCTATCGCGAAAAAAACTATGTAGTGGCCATGGAAGGTTTTACCCGCTTGGTAAACGATGAAACATTTGGCACTGTTGTTCCTTACTATATCACCCAAATTTCTTTTGTTCAGGGCAAATACAATCAGGTGGTAAAAGATGCGCCTGCCTTGTTAAACGATTCTAACAAAGTTCAAAAGGCCACCGAAATAAACCGTATGATCGGTGAATCGTATTACTATTTGAAAGATTATAAGAATGCTCTCGTTTATTTGAAAAAAACCGAACTGGCTTCTAATCTTAGTCCGGGTGGCAATTACGCCTTAGCCTACTGCCATTACAAATTGGGTGATTACGCGAACGCTATTGATCATTTTGAGAACGCTACAGATGAAAAAGACAGTTTAGCTCAAAGCGCCTGGTACCATCTGGCCGATTGTTTTGTAAAAACAAATTACAAGGCCAAAGCCCGCAACGCCTATTACTCGGCCTATACCATTGATATTGATAAAAAAATTGTTGAAGACGCATTATTCAGTTTTGCAAAATTAAGTTATGAATTGGATTTTAGTCCGTACAACGAAGCCGTAAAAGCTTTTACCAAATACCAGAAAGAATATCCCAACTCGCCGCGCAAAGACGAAGCGTACAAATTTTTAATTAACGTTTATTCTACTACTAAAAGTTACGACAAAGCCATTAAGAGCATTGAAAGTCTCGAAAATCCCGATCCGGTTGTAAAAGCTACTTACGAAAAGCTTTTATATTTTAAAGGTGTTGAAACGTTTAATAACAACGACCTGGATAACGCTTCTAAATTTTTCAAAAGAGCTATTGAGGTTAACGCTAATCTTACCTTTAATGCTTTGGCTAATTATTGGTTGGGCGAAATTTCTTATCAAAGAAAAGATTATTCAACCGCTATCACCATTTGGAATAATTTCTTATTGCTGCCTGGTACTGCTACTATGCCTGAATATGAAAAAGTGCATTATAACATTGCTTACGCTCATTTTCAACGTAAAGAAAAGGATGATTATAAAAACGCCAATATTGAGTTCCGTAAATATTTAATGGCGCCTGATAAAGAAGATCTGAACAAAGTGGCCGACGCTAACGTTAGAGCAGCCGATTGCTATTTTATGAACCGCGATTTTATTCAGGCCGCAGATTATTACGAAACGGCTATCGCGCTCAATAAAGTTGATGTAGATTACTCGTATTACCAAAAAGGAATTTGTACAGGACTTTCAAAAAATCATAAAGAAAAAATAAACGATCTTAAATACATTGAAAGTAATTTCCCAAAATCAAACTACTTGAGTTCGGCTATTTTCGAAATTGCCGAGACGTATAAGCAGGACTTGAAAGATGGGGATAACGCCATTATTTATTATGAAAAAATATTGAAGAACTATCCTAATTCATCGTTCGTCAATTCTTCTTTGGCCGGGATCGGTTTAATTTATTATGATAGAAAGCAAGACGATAAGGCATTTGAATATTTTAACCAGATCGTTCTCAAAGATCCTAAAAGCGTAGATGCCCAGGAGGTTTTACCAATGATCGAGAAAATATTTAACGCGAAAGGAAATGTAGAAGAAAAAGAAAAATATTTTGCCTCTATAGGAAATCCGTTATCCACCACACAAATTGAAAAAGATTATTACGAAACCGCAAAAGAAGCTTTTTATGAAAAGCAAAATTGCGACTTAGCCATTCCTAAATTTGAAAGTTATATTTCCAAATTTCCAGACGGCAAATACATTAATGAGATCCAGTTCTGTTACGGCGAATGTACTTACAGCAAAAACCTGTACGATAAAGCTTTGCCGGCCTATTTATTTGTGATAAGCAAACCAAGGAGTATTAACAGCGAGATCGCCTATACCAAAGCTACGTACCTTTTATACAAGGATAAAAAATACGAAGAAGTATTGCCGTTGTTCATTACTATGCAAGATATTTCGGAAACACCCGCAAATAAATTAACCGCTAAGCTCGGTGCAATGCGCTGCGCTTTTTACCTAAATAAATTTGAACAGGCACTTACAGAATGTAAAAAAGTTTTAGAAAGCGATAAATTAAATCCGCAACAAACAAATGAGGCCAAATACATAAAAGCAAAATGTTTATTTGAAACGCAGCGATACGATGACGCCATGACCGATTTCAACGTTATGGTAAAGAATTCTAAGAACGTTACAGGCGCCGAAGCGTATTATCATATTGCAAAGATCCATTATATCAAAAAAGAATTTAAAGACGCTGAAAAGACCGTTAATGCTTTGATCAGTTATCCTTATACCAACGATGATTGGAATACCAGAGGGATGTTATTGATAGCGGATTGTTATATCGCCAGAGCCGAAGATAAAGACGCGGAAGTGATCTTACAAACCATCATTGATGGTAAACCCAAACAGGAATTTATTGACGAAGCGCAAAAACGTTTAGATGCCATTAAAGCAAAGTTGGGAACAAACCTTACGCCTGAACCTAATAAGGGCGGCGACATGCAAATAGAATTTAAAGGCAATGAAGGCGATAAAAAACTATTTAATACCGGAAACGATTCAACACAAGTAAAGAAAATTGAACCCCTAAAACCCGAGGAGCAACCAAAATAAAAATGTCGGATAACGTCAACATATTTACTACGAAAAAAGGGCGCCTGCTTTTGCAGTTCATTTTTATTTTGGTCATAATTTGCGCTTCAGTGACAATTGGCTTCTCACAAACCGGTTTAAATTATTCGGTGCAGAGTACCTATAACGCCAGCATTAAAGACGCGATCAAGTTTACGGAGCTGCCAGAAATAAAAGATACTGCCAAAAGAATGAAAGACATTCCATACGGTATCACCTCCTCCCCTTTGTTCCCTAAATACGATGTAGAGCCGATCAAACCGGCAAAAATGCAGAACGAGCCGCTTACCAAACTTTATCGTTCACTATTGAAGGTTGGGTATAGTCCGTTTTACAACATGCCCTATGGCGAGGCTTGGATAAACAGTACCCGAACACGCGATATTGTTTATGGCGTACATTATAAACACCTTTCTTCTTCTTCGCAATTGGACGGCACAGGGTATAGCGGTTTCAGTGATAACGAAGCAGAAGTTTTTGGAAAAAAATTCTATAAAAAACACACGCTTACAGGCGAATTCAATTATAAGCGCAATCTGGTTCACTTTTATGGTTATGATACTACTTTAAGCAATATAACCGACAATAACCTCACGCGTCAGCGCTACCAGCTGTTTGAACCCAAATTAACGCTGCAAAGTCATTATACCGACAGCAGTAAGATAAATCATACAGTGCGTTTATCTTATTACAATTTACAGGATCTGTATTACGCCGAAGAAAACAATATTAAGCTGAATACAAAGCTGAACACCTTTATCAATAAAGAACATTTTCATGTGAACTTTTTGGCCGACTATTACAACCATCGCAAACCAAAAGACACTATTAACAACATGATCGTTTCTATTAATCCGTACTTTGAGGCTAATGGTACTAAATGGCATGCTGATCTCGGATTAACGGCCACGGCCGACAATTGGGACCAAACCAAATTTTATTTCTATCCGCAATTAAATGCCTTTTATGACGTGTACGAAAGTATTTTAATTCCATACGCAGGTATTTCGGGTGGCTTACAGAAAAACAGTATGCGGAGCTTAAGTAACGAGAATCCTTTTATTGATCCGCAACTTAATTATACTAACACTAATAATAAATTCAATTTCTTTGGCGGTTTAAGGGGTAATTTAAGTTCTAACACCAGTTACGATACCAAATTCACTTATGGTCAATACGAGAACATGCACTTTTTCGTGATCGATTACAGCACACCGGTACAGTTGTATAACAAATTCACTGTTTTATACGGCAATAGTAATTTAATGACCGTTAGCGGACAATTAAAATACCAATACAAAGAAAAGATGCATTTTATTGCCAAGGGAAATTATTACAACTATCAAACCAAGACCTTTTCAAAACCTTTTCATAAACCTACTTTCGACATGACCTTTTCGGGCATTTACAATTTGAAAAGTAAGATCATTTTGAAAGCAGATATTTTTATGATCGGCAATCAGTGGGCCTTTACTCAGGAATATAACCAGGATCTTAAAGTATACGATCTTAAACCAAAACTTCTTAATTCGATAGTGGATGTAAATTTAGGTGCAGAGTACCGTTACAGTAAATTCCTTAGCTTCTTTACCACCTTCAATAATATCGCCAACATGCGCTATTATCGCTGGGAGAGATATCCTACCCAACGTTTTAGCTTTATGCTGGGGGTAACGTTTATTCCGTTTTAATAACGACAGGGTGAGCTTATGAATCATCAATGAAAAATTCACTTGTTTTAACTCACAGCTTCAGCTCTTCTTGCGGATCCCAAAATAATTTTTCAAAATCCACAACCTTATCGTTCTTCACTCTTACTTTTTCTTTTTTTAAAAGCTCTTCCATTAAAAAAGGTGTAGCGAAATGGTGTTTACCCGTAAGTTCGCCGTTACGGTTCAAAACCCTGTGTGCCGGGACATACTTTTTTTGAGAACCTGCCGCGTTCATGGCATAACCAACTACCCTTGAAGACTGAGGACTCCCCAAGTACTTTGCAATGGCGCCATAACTTGTTACGCGTCCTTTCGGGATCAATCGCACGACCTGATACACGCTATCAAAAAAATCTTTACCCATACATTAAAAGCCAACCATTAAATTACAACCTCTTATATCGGCATTGTCAAATCGTCCCATTAATTCAAATTGACCGTTGGTATTTATCTTTCCCAGATCTTGTGTGGCAATGAACGAACAGGAATTTACGTTGGCCAGATCAACAACATTGATCCCACCGGTTTTACCTTCTTTCATAAAACTGAGCGGGTCCTCAATATCTCTTATCAAAACTTTCATCCAGGGCGGACATTCAAAAACACCATCGCCCTTTGAATAGGCCTGCGATAGTAATTCGGTCATACCATATTCGCTGTGAATTTTAGAAACACCTAATTTCGCTTTTAAGATCGCGTGTAGCTCTTCCTTTAATAATTCCTTTCGCTTCCCTTTCATACCGCCTGTTTCCATCACTACAAAATTTTCATTGAGTGTTATTCCCATTTCGGCCAGATCAAGTAAAGCATAGGTTACACCTATAAGCAGTGTTCTTTGTTTTGATAATTTTAATTGCTCCAGTGTTTTTTTCAACTCCTCGTAATTATCAAGGTAAAACCCACTTTGTTTATTACCCGATCGACGGATGAGTTCATCAAACATATAAACCAATGAAGAACCTGTACGCTGTAAATAATTTGGGAGCAAAGCTAAAATGCAAAGATCTTGGGGTTTACCATAAAAACGTTCAAAGCCTTTTAAAAAACTCTCTTCATACAATTTAACATCTTTTACAATATGTTTTGATGGTGTTTGAGAAGTGGTAGCGCTGCTGGTAAAAACAGTATCCAATGCTGCGCTTTTTCGGCATACCACCTCGTGCGATTTAAAAAATTCTATTGGCAAAAATGGGATCTTAGTGTAATGATCCACAACTAAACCTTTGGTTATTTTCTCGGCAAAATCGCCATAAACTTTATTATTCTTTATCTGAAATTCATAAAGCTCCAATGCCATTTTGTTAAAATCAGCTTCATTCGAAAGTTGAAAAATGAAATTCGTGTTCACGAGTGGCATATCTGCAAAATTATACTTAATTTTATAGTACCAAAGTGTTTAAAAAAATAAAATATTTATTGGGACTGGCGGTACTTCTTGGCGTGTACTATTCTTGTGTGAAAAAGAAAACTTACGAGGTAAATCCACAAATTGCTTATAAAGAT
>JBGASH010000069.1:0-14036 GCA_044229775.1 Bacteroidia bacterium | reverse complement strand
ATCAAAGTGCGGCCTCCAATCCTAATGATATTTTAGAATATTGTTATATGTTAGGTGGCGGAAGCGGTGGCACTGTAGTGGAAATTGATCCTCGGTATAAAACAACTGCACCTATTTATACTTTAAACATGTCGGATGTGGCGCATATGATCGATTCTACAGGCGCTAAATCGAGTAAAACCGTTGGCGGATTTATTTACTATCCGTATTCGTCGCAAGATTGGAGTGTATATACTACCACTATTACGGGAACAAAATATGGAAAACCCTGGAAGGCGGATATTTTGTGGGGATCTGGAAGTACACCACCGCATACACACGACGCCAACAATTACGGTATTTGGAAACCAAGAGGCAATACCGACTCTATCAATTTTTATTGTCACGATCCGGCTCAAAATTTATACATAGAAGGGAACGGTTGTGCCTGGGTGTTGTACGACACTACTACAAACGTTAATTGGATCATCAAAGACATAAGGGCAAATGCCACCAAGATCGCCAACGGTACTTATCCTGCCAATAAATTTTATTGTGCTACGTTGATGATAAACTTTAAACATTTTCAAAGCGCCGGTTTCCGCCAAAAACTTACCACAATAGTAGATTCGGTAAATGGCATGTTGAACAAAATTACCTGGGCTACCATTGGTCAAAAGATGACGGCTTTCCAGGCCTGGAGTACGGCAAACACTTTGCCATATAGTCAGTGGGCCTGCGGACAAACAGCTACCATTGCACCAACCTGCGCGCAATCGGGTATTGTTGTTTATAATAAAGAAGAAAATAGTTTGTTGAATATTTCTCCAAATCCCGCCCAAAATAATTTGAATATAGAGTGGCAGGGAAATACGGATAAAACCACACGTGTTGTTGTTTATGATAATATGGGAAAAGTAGTTTTGCAAAAAGGGATCAACGAATCTATTATCACACTTTCATTAACGGATCTGAGCAGCGGCATATATTTTATCGGAATAGAAAATGCCAACGTATTTACCAAGCCGCAAAAATTAATTATTTCCCGATAAACAACCCGAGCCTATGCAAAAAATTCTTATAACCGGTTCTAATGGTTTACTAGGTCAAAAATTGGTTTATAAATTAAAGCAAGATAAAGACGTTACTTTAATTGCTACCGCTCGTGGCGAAAACCGTTTGGTTGATAAAAGTGGTTATGTTTACGAGTCGTTGGATATAACCAATAGAGAAAATGTTCAGGCGGTTTTTGAAAAGCATCTACCGGATGCGATCATTAATACAGCGGCCATGACCAACGTGGATGCCTGCGAGACCGATAAAGAAAATGCTTTATTGATGAATGCCACTTCGGTGGAGTATCAGGTTGAAGTGTTAGAACATCTAAAAGAAAAGAATAAAAATTACGACCCCTTCTTTTTGCATTTAAGCACCGATTTTATTTTTGACGGAACCCACGGACCGCTTACCGAAGAGGAAGAGCCAAATCCATTGAGTTATTATGCCGAAACAAAATTAGCGGCCGAACGCATTGTAAGAGCAAGTAAATTAAAATGGGCCATGGCCCGCACGGTTTTGGTATATGGCATTGTGGATAACATGAGCCGTAGTAATATTGTATTGTGGGTTAAACAAAATTTAGAGGGTGGTAAAACCATTAATGTGGTAGATGATCAATTCCGTACGCCAACTTTGGCCGAAGATCTGGCCGATGGCTGCATTTTAATAACGAAGAAAAGGGCAGAAGGCGTCTTTAATATTTCAGGAAAAGATTTTTTAAGTATTTTAGAATTAGCTCAACGAGTTGCAGATTATTATCACCTCGATAAAACATTGATAAAACCTTCTAAGTCGGCCGACATTAAGCAACCTGCCAAACGTCCCCCTAAAACCGGATTTATCATTGACAAAGCCCGTAAGGTTTTAGGATACAACCCACACAGTTTTGAAGAAGGGATAAAGCTGATGGAAGAGCAGATAAAGAGAGTTAAGAATTAAGAATTTTAATTTCGGGAGCAATTATTTTTTATTGATAAGAAGAAAGAAATTATCCATGGATCATTTCTATTTTGGTATCCACATTCACATTCTTGGAAATAACAAGCGTATTCATTTTTGAAAGTTTCATGTTGTAATCGGCCAAAGTGAGTATGAATTTAGCCTCTATGATAACATGGCCGTCTTTGGAGGTAACATTACCGTTAATAAAAAACTCCATGAAGTGAAAAGATCCCTTTAGCTCTTAGGCCATAGGTGCCGTTAACTGAAAGATTGGCATCGTCAACGATTTTTTCTTTAGTAGAAGCTGTAGGGTATTTTGCCTCTTCAACATATTTTCGCAATAATGCTTTTTTTTTTGCTGTTCAAAAAACCTTCAAACGAGCAAATAGGTCTTTTAAAATGAAAGGTGTGCTTGTGGATATCCATAGTGTCTTTTAGCTCGGTGGATTTTGCAGAGATCTTTTCGTGATTGGCTTTTGAAACAAAAGATTTCAAGCCTTTTTAAAAGTATACCTACCGGTACTTTTCCGGGTAGGAGAAGCACAAACGAAGCCGACGGCCAAAATAAGAATGCAGTTTCTCGATAGCATGATTAAATCTTAAATAAAGTAGCAAAAAATGATTAACAAAAAAAAGAAAATGATCAATTGGGTTGTTAATGATGTTACCCTTGGTAGGTTAACTGGAGTGTTTGTGTTTATACCCCACCCAAAAAGCGGTGCCTTAATTCCGGCGTCATCATTTCGCAATAGTCGGCGGTTCCATACCAGGTGATGCGCTGAGCGGCCACGTAATCGTAAACATCATTTCTTAAAAAGGCCGGTATAATTAAAAACCCCATCATTAAGGGCCATAAGCCTTTCATATAACCGGTAACTCTTAAAGCCGCTCCCGATCGTAAATAAGCCTTACCGTTCTTTATAAGTACCATTGTATCGGCATTATCTTCCAATTCAAAATGCTTTAAAATTTCTTTTCCTATATCGCTCTGCAAAGCGCAAAAGAAGAGATCATGATTTTTTTCTTTTCGCAAAATCAGTTTTACACTTCGGTTACATAAACCGCAGTTTCCATCAAAAAGCAGAATGGCTTTGTCTTTTATAAGATCGTTAATCAAAATTATTTTCTTATGCCAACACTATAAGGGTCGGCCGCTATTTCGGTGCGTTTACTCAATACTGATAAGGTGTTGAGGTCAATGTAATTTATAAATCCGTTTCGTCCGCCACAAACAGAGGTGTGATGCGGAGCAGGACCATTTGAGTAAATATTGCGACTGGCAACATATAACAAATTCTTATTCTCATCAATACCAAGTCCGTGGGGCATAAAGCCCACTTTTATTTTTTGAACCGCGTAGGTGGTCAGGTCAATTTCGGCAATACAACCATGCTGGTTGGCAAAACTGGTGGTATCGTCCATGCAACTTACATACAATTTATTTTTAGGAACAGAGATCGCCATTTCTTTTGCATTGTAAATATTAGGAATAACCGCAACAACCGAATTGGTAGCAATATTAAAAACACGAACCTCGTTACTCCATTCGCAGGTAATGTAAAATTTGCTTTTGTCGGGCGACAAAAGAAGCTCGTGTGGATTTAAAGAGTTACTTCCGCCATTAGGTAAAAACCCGGGCTGAATACTTATTTGTGGAGAAATATTAAAACCGGTATCCAGTTTAAAAATAAAATTTCCGGTTTGCCCAGTGATGTATAAGGTATCTTGAGAGCCATTTAATGCTACCCCATGTGGAAAAGGAGCAAGCGCTAATTTCTGGATCACTTTCATTTTCTCAAGATCAACCGAAGCTACACGCCCGTTGCTGGCCCAGGCCACGCAATAGGCCCGTTTACTATCGTCTGAAATAATGATCGTGTTCCAATCGTTAGAAGTAGGGTCTAAAACAATGGTACTTATCAAGCGGTCGTCGACACAGCTGAATTTTTGTAAAATATTATTCGCCACAAAAACCACATACCAATACAACCCATCAGGCGAAAATTTGATAATGTGGGGTACCTCAATTTTATTAGGATCATTACCAACAGTAATATACCGCATAGGCAGTTGCGTTTCGCTGTCAAAAACCGTTACCACATCGCAACCCTGATTAACAACATAAACTTTTTTTCTCGAAGGGTTGTCGGCCCATTTAATTACGCCATCTTTATTGGGCGCCCCGTTGTTGATCCAATCCTGGATGATGGTAACCTCATCCTTGCTTAAGGCTTTGGCATTATAGGGCATGGTTGGATAATTAACCGGACCGAGTTCAGAGAACGTATTGATGAAATAGCAAAAAGAGGAAAAATCGGCGCGATAAGGAATAACCGATGAACCGCTATTGCTCCCTTTAAAAAGATCTTCCCAAGTACTAAGATTTAAACCGGCGGCAGCCAAATAACTGGCATCGTTATGACAACCCGAAGTAGCGCATTTGTTGATGATAATATTACCTACTTCGTTCGGGTAATCTTTAAAAAAGCCGGGACCTGTATCTTTTTTACAGAAAGAAAAAACAATAATGAAAGGAAAAAAGACAATATATAACGGTTTCCGCATTACTGCAGTATTATTTTTTTGAAAATGATCTGCTGTCGGTTCCCCAAAGAAGACGTATTGATCTTTAATAAATAAACGCCGAGGTGCAATTCCGCTACAACTCACCGTTAGGGCGTTAGATGTGGCGCTTTGTGTAAGAATGGTTTTACCAAACATATCCATCATGGTTACCTCGGTTCTTTCAATATATTTATTGCTACTTTTTATTTCAAGATGATCGTAGGCCGGGTTAGGATAAACTAAAACATCGCTGATCGTATTCTCAATTTCGCTAATACCAATAGTATTCTTAGAAGAAAAGAAGGTTAAACCACCGCCGTAATTCCCTAATATAAGATCGCGTTTGGAATCGCCGTTTATATCTACGTATTGCAGCGCGCTGTTAGGACCATCGTATAATTTATTAACTACCGAATCCAGTTTATTAAATGTTCCGCCCAGGTTCCCGTCAATATTATCATAATAAAAAATATTTCCGCTAACTGAGCCGCACAACAATTTATAACTGCCTGCTACATCAAACATAAATGGCGCACAACTTCCGTCGGTACCGTATAAAGTAGGATCGCCTGTAACATCTATATTTCCAAAGCTGTTGGTTATTAAAGTAAAATTAGCCACCGACGCAGTTCCAATGTTTTTGTAATATGCTATTTTTCCATTTCGCGTACCTATGATGAGGTCAAGATCACTATCGCGATCAACATCAATTAGCTGCGGATAAGGTGCAGCATTAATGGTAGAAATACCATAATAGTTATAATGAAAAATACTAAAGTTACAAGGATTGCCACTGCCGGCAGTATTTTCCGACCAATGAATTTTTCCATAATAATCAGCAATCAACATGTCATTATCGCCATCGCCGTCTATATCACCAAAGGTGGGGATCAAGGTACTAAGGGTGTTGGTAGGTGCGGTGGTAGAAAAATTATTGTAGTCGCGGGTGATCAGAGAAAAACTTGGTTGTGATAACGTTCCTATATTATGGTAATAGGCCATTTTTGTTTTTAAGGTATTGATAATGTAATAACCCGAATTGGCTACTATCAGATCCAGCAAACCGTCGTTATCTACATCAAATAAAACCGGATAAGCACCTTCGCCCAGCTCGATCATCTCATCCTGTAAAAAATTATTTTTTACAAATTGAAAATCTACCGTATTGGTACTGGAAACGTTTCGGTAATACCACACGCTGGTGAAGTTTTCGCTACCCAAAACATTGGGACTGGCTACCAGATCTTTTTTCCCGTCGTTATCCACATCAAAATTATAGGTACACGGAAAATTATTCATTTTTATTATGTTGGTATTGGCCTTAGCGGGATAATTAGGATATAATTTTGTGGTATCAATAATATGGGCATTGGTAATGGTTCCGCCATTTTCGCAATAACTCATGGCATTACAAGCAATATCACCCAATATAAGATCTTTATCGCCGTCACCATCACGGTCGAAGCACATTAGGCAAGAGCCCGAGTGTTGTGGACTTATGCCACCATCAGTTGGTTTTACCAATGAGAATTGATTTAACGCTACAGCACAGGTATTTTCACTGATATCGCCCCAGGTATATTCATCTAAAACGTATTCAAGACTATCAATGTTGTAATTTTCGCTCACGTTACGGTGATATTCTATTTTATAACCTGTTGAACTGAAAGTTAAAATATCCATATCGCCATCGTTATCAATGTCCGAAAACCCAGGTAGAGAAACAGGACTGGCATAAACGTTGGAGGAAACGCTGGCTGTAATTTTAGAATACAGTAATGGTTTTTTTAGAACGAAAGATAAGTTACCAACTGTTGAGGTATTTTTAAAGACCATAATTCCTCCCACTGTATAGGTAAAAAGATCAGCTTTGCCATCATTATTATAATCGTAAAAATAAGCCCACTGCTGAACCGCCGGAAATTTGCTGCTCATTTTTCCATCAAAAACATAGTTGATCTGTCCGGCATTGCCTTTATTAAGAAAACATCTAAAAACACCGTAAGCAAAATAATTGGCCTTATCAAAGATCACAATATCCTTTTTGCCATCCAGATCGAGGTCTACCTGCGAAATCATACAGGAGTTTAACCCTCCGGCCCAGGCCAATTTTAACACTTTACCGGCCTCAATTACGGTGATAGTATCCCTTCCAACAGGAAGTTGGGCCCTTATGGATATGACTAAAAATAAAAGGCTAAAAAACAGTAGTCTGGCACAATTCATGTTACACAAAGTTAACGAATTGCTTTGTAAAAGCCTATAGTGAAAAAATGAATTTAAATTGGCATTGTTTCGGGTACTCAATATTTTTTAGTAACTTTAATACTATTATTTTTTAGTGAAAAGTGCCTTAAAATATGGGGTCTGTGCTATTTTTTGTTTAGCGTTAAACTATGCAAGAGCTACGCATATTGTAGGAGGAGAGATCTATTACGATAATCTTGGCAATAACGATTACAAGATCCACATGAAAGTTTACCGCGATTGCTTTAATGGTATACCGCCTTTAGACAGCCCTGCCTTTGTTACCATTTTTGATGCTTCGGGTACTATGGTCACTACTTTAAACATGCCCTTGTTATCCAGTACTACTATTCCGCCTTCCATTAATAATCCATGTATTCAAACACCAAATAATGTGTGCGTACAAGAGGGCGTTTATGAATTGATCGTTAATTTGCCTCCTAAAGTTGGGGGCTACTACATCGTTTATCAGCGTTGTTGTCGCAACAACTCCATATTAAACCTTGTTAATCCCGGCGACGTAGGCTCTACGTATTGGGAACATATACCTGGTCCGGAAGTAGTAGTCGTGAACAACAGTCCGCGTTTCAAAAAATTTCCGCCTATTTTTATTTGCAACGGTATTCCAATAAAATTCGATCACGCCGCTACCGATCCTGATGGCGATAGTTTGGTGTATTCTCTCTGTACCCCCTTCAATGGCTTAGATGCTTGTTGTCCGCTTATTCCTTCAACTCCTCCAAGTGGTCCTATAACGGGTTGTCCTAGTCCGCCGGCTGTTTGTCCATCATTCAACACACCTCCTCCTTATGTTAGTGTACCATTTATCACTGGCTATAGCGCAGGTTATCCATTGGCGTCATCGCCCGCCATCAATATCAATTCAAAAACAGGATTCTTAAATGGTGTTCCTAATATAAACGGCCAGTGGGTAGTTGGGGTTTGCGTGGAAGAGTGGCGAGGCGGAAAATTAATTGGTACCCATCACCGCGATTTTCAATTTAACGTTGTTAATTGTATCGTTAATGTGGTAAGCGCTATACAGGATCAAACACAAAAATGTTCAGGATTAACTGTTACGTTTAGTAATTTAAGTATTGGTGGTAATTCTTTTCATTGGGATTTTGGGGTGACCGGAATTTTAAACGATACCTCCAATCTGGTTGCGCCAAGTTACACGTATCCTGATACAGGAAAATATACCGTTACCTTAATTGCCAATCCGGGTACACCTTGTTCCGATACTTCTACCAAAACATTTAATGTGTATCCTTTCTTTGCGCCTAGTTTTGCTGCGCCTGCCGGCCAATGTATAACAGCCAATAATTTTAGTTTTTCGGTAGGAGGGCAGTTTGGCGCTTATACTACATTTAACTGGATCTTCGGCCCTAATGCTAACCCTTCAACCGGTGCTACCAATCCAAAGACCAATGTGGTGTATAACAGTCCGGGTACCTACCCCGTAGTAGTAATAGTTAAACAAACACCGTGCATGGATACCTTGCGCGATTCGGTGGTGGTATATGGTGTGCCGCAGGCAAGTTTTAGTACGGTGCCCCTATCGGCGT
The DNA here is from genome assembly GCA_044229775.1 of Bacteroidia bacterium. Taxonomy (GTDB): domain Bacteria; phylum Bacteroidota; class Bacteroidia; order B-17B0; family Aurantibacillaceae; genus JAHEYG01. Next base: position 5,676 of record JBGASH010000069.1, on the reverse strand, counting down.
GCGATTCGGGAGCGGTAATACTGAACAATTTGTCGGAAACCAATTCGCCTACAACATATTTTTGGAAACTCAGTAACGGACAAACGTCCACTGCAAAAAATCCGGTATTTATTATTACTCCGCCAGGTGTTTACGGTGTTACGTTGAGTATCACCACATCCGTTGGATGTTTGTCAACCAGCACCTTTGCGGTCAATGGCCTTATTAACGTTAATCCGAAGCCGGTAGCGGGATTTATTTTTTCGCCATCGGTTACTACGATCTTTGATCCCGATATCCAATTTACCGATATGAGTTCGGGGGCAACCGGTTGGTATTATTCCTTTGGCGATGGTGCCGAATCGCAAATGAAAAACCCTACACATTCTTACGGGTATTGGGGCGATTATCCGGTGTATCAAATTGTCACCAATCAGTTCGGTTGTTATGATACAGCCTATCAGATCGTACCTATATTGCCCGAGTTTCGTTTTTGGATACCGAATTGTTTTACGCCCAATAATCACGACGGGTTAAACGATACTTTTGGTCCGAGCATAACGGGTATTGAAGAATATAATTTTTCTATATATGACCGGTGGGGACAAAAAATATTTGAAACAAAAGATCCGTTCACGCAATGGGATGGAAATTTTAAAGGAAAATATTGTCAGCAAGATGTGTATGCCTGGCTCATCACTTTCAAAAATCTGGTCTCGAAACGCTTCGAACAGCATGCGGGTCACGTTACGTTGATACGTTAACTTCCTTGCCGGGATCGCATAAAGCAAGCACCGGAATAAGCAGCAAGGCGCCGTAAGTTAAGATCTTAAAATGCTCGTAGTACGCATTAAATTCTCCCAATAACAATTTAAGATCGCATAGCAGATAAATGATAACGCATAAAACCGAGATAGAATAAAATTTTATTTTACTGATCCGGTCTTTGTTCTGAATAAGATAGTAAAGGCAAAAAACAAATGCAGGGCAAATGAACAGGAACCCGTAATGTTGTTGATGAGGAAAAATTAAAGGCACCAGCAATAACAAAAAACTGATCTCTCGGAACTGATGTTTTAAGCTGATAGCGTGCTTAAAAGGAAAGGTTCGTAAAAAATAAAGACTTAAAAGGATCAACAATAAGCGTATCGTATTTAAAACAGTTGACAATTGTTCGATAGAAATATTGGCAATGTTGCGTTTTATAGGCAGGGCGTATTGATCGGGAACATTTTCAACCAGTAGGGTAGAAAGTAAAGTTGACAATCCGTGGAAGCTTCTTTCTTCGGTGTCGAGCACATGAACTTTATTAGCGGGATTAATAAGATGAGCCCAGGTGCAAACCAAATTGGTATTATTGCTCCAGCCAATGAATAATGCCGGGGTAAACAGTAAGGCAATATAAATAGCAATTACCAAAAAGCCCGCCTTAAAGAACCGGCGGTAAAATAAATACGGGATCAGTACAATGGGAAGAAGTTTAATGTTGATGCCGAGTGCAATTAAAGCGGCGCCAGCCAATGGTTGTTTGTTGGTAACAATAAGTTGCAAACCTTGTAAACTTAAAAACAGAATTAAAATGGTGATCTGTGAGTAATGAAGATTTTCGTAAATGAAGCGCAACGAAAATAAAATGCCAAGATAACGTATCAGTAACAATTGTTTTTTGGTAAGATCGTGAAGCGGCAGCAGGTTTTTGATGATGATAAAACAGCGGTACGCAAAAAACACATTGAGTAAGAGCCACAAGAATTTACTAAGTTGAAAAGGAAGATAAATAAATGGGTGGAGGACAACAGCAAAAAATACGGAATAAAAATAATGGTACCATTGGTTATACAACTTGTCGTAAATATTCTCGCCTTTAAAAACATCTTGCGCCGCCGATAAAAAAATATAAAAATCACCCTTACCTTTTGATTCAATATAAAGAAACGCGAATAGGGCAAGGGCAACAAGTACGTAAACGATATAATTATAAGGTTTTTTTATCACGACGATTTATTGAAAGGAAATGTAATTTTTATTTAATAGAACGCAGATCATTATGATCGTTATGATTTATTAAGATAGAGGCAAACTTAGCGTTTTAGTGTCAAAATATTATAAATTCACTTCTTATAAATTAAAGCAACAGCATAAGCATTAACGCCTTCCTGCCGCCCAACATAACCTAATTTTTCGTTGGTGGTGGCTTTTATAGAAACTTCATTAGCGGTTACATTTAATATAGGTGCAATTGTTTTTTGCATCGTTTCAATATGTGGATTTATTTTTGGCGCCTCCATGCTTAACGTGGCGTCAATGTTTCCTACAGCGTATCCTTTGTCGGATAAAAGTTTAACCACCTCTTTCAATAATAATTTACTATCGGCTCCTTTGTATTTAGGATCGGTATTTGGAAAATGAAAACCAATATCTCTTAAATTGGCTGCGCCTAAAAGTGCGTCGCAAATGGCGTGTAATAAAACATCGGCGTCACTATGTCCCACACAACCCTTATCAAAAACCAATTTCACGCCACCCAGCCAAAGTTCGCGTCCTTCTCCCAAAGGATGTACGTCAAAACCAAAGCCCACTCTAATATTTACCATACTTATTTTACCTTACAGGTGGTTGATGTAGATGAAAGTTCTCCGCATTTTTTATCGGCGCTATTTTTACTTCTGGCGGTAACCGGATCACCGGCATCGTAATCGCCAAACGCGTTCGTACAATGACATTGATAATCTTTTTTGCAGGAACTGAAAAAGGCCACTAATAAAAAAAGAAAAAAATATTTTTTCATGAAATAAAGATAAGAAAAATATTGAGGTGTACCTCCACCGTCCCGCATAGCGGGACACCCCCTCAACGAAGGAGACAATTTTTACTCTTCTACGGCTCTAACGCCGGGTAAGCTGCCTTGTTCTATGTACTCCAGTAGGGCGCCTCCTCCTGTACTTACGTAACTTACTTTATCGGCTAAATGGTATTTATTGATCGCTGCAACGCTGTCGCCACCGCCAATTAAAGAATAAGCCCCATTTTTAGTGGCTTCTACAATAGCAAAGGCCGCCTGTTTGGTTCCATTCTCAAAATTGCTCATCTCAAAAACACCCATGGGTCCGTTCCATAAAATGGTTTTCGAGTTTTTTATGATCTCGGTATTGTGTTTAATGCTTTCAACGCCAATATCAAGTCCCATCCAGCCATCGGGAATGGCATCGATCTTACACTCCTTTTTATTGGCGTCGTTGGCGAAATTATCGGCAATAACGACGTCGGTTGGAATATACAGGTTAACGCCTTTTTGTTTGGCTTTTGCTAAAAGTTCTTTGGCGGTTTCAAGTCTGTCATCTTCGCAAAGCGATTTACCGATGTTCCCGCCCATGGCTTTCACAAAGGTAAATGCCATACCGCCGCCAATTAAAATGTTATTGGCTTTATTCATGAGTTGTTCGATGATCAAAATTTTATCACTCACTTTTGCACCACCTATTATGGCGGTGAAGGGTTTTTGCGAGTCGGTTAAAACTTTATTGATGCTGGCCACCTCTCCGGCCATTACATACCCCAAACATTTGGCATCTTTATTAAAAAATTTGGCGATCACTGCTGTTGAAGCGTGCGCACGGTGAGCGGTACCAAAAGCGTCGTTCACGTAAACGTTACCATGTTTGCTTAATTTTTGCGCAAACGCTTCATTACCCTTTTCTTCTTCTTTGTAAAAACGTAAATTCTCTAACAGTAATATTTGTCCGGCTTTTAAAGCTCCCGATAGTTTAAACGCATTTTCTCCAATACAATCATCGGCAAATTGCACCTCGGTACCAATTAATTTGGAAACATTTTTTACAATGTGTTTTAAGGAATATTTGTTGGTAGGTCCTTCTTTTGGGCGGCCCAGATGCGACATTAACACAATACTGCCACCATCTTTCAATATTTTTTTTAAAGTAGGAATAGCAGCTTTGATGCGTGTTTCATCAGTCACTTCAAAAGCATCATTCAAAGGCACATTAAAATCAACGCGGATCAACGCTCTTTTACCGGAAAAATTTATAGTATCAATAGTCTTCATAATAAATTATTTTTTCATTGTCTCATTGCCAAATCGCCAAATTATTTTTTTCCCGTGCTTCCAAAACCGCCGGCCCCTCTTTTGGTTTCGTGGAGTTCGGTAACCGCGTACCATTCTACTGTTTCGTGACGGGCAATGACCATTTGTGCGATGCGCTCTCCATCATTAATGGTAAAGTCGGTATCTGAAATATTCACCAGTAAAACTTTTATTTCCCCTCTGTAATCCGCATCAATGGTACCAGGTGAATTTAAAACTGTAATGCCATTCTTAAACGCTAAACCGCTGCGCGGCCTAATTTGTGCTTCGTGGCCCTGTGGTAATTCAATGAATAATCCGGTTGATACTAATAACCGTTGTAAAGGTTTTAGCACGAGGGGTTCGTTTAAATTGGCTCTTAGGTCTAATCCTGCCGAGTGATCGGTGGCGTATTCGGGTAAAGGATGTTTGGATTGGTTTACTACCTTAACGGTTATCATAATTTGCAATTGGTTTTTGATCCGCTTAACCTTAGGTCTTGCGTTCTTTCACGTTTTTGAGGTTGGAAAATTCCAACTTATAAAACAACCATGCAAATAATAATACCAACAAATTATTCAAAACCAATTTAACCGCTAGGCTTTCAATAGATTCGTAGGTGAAAGAAATAAAATAGAAGCCCAATGCCAGTGAAAAAAACACCAATATGGCCCTGATATTATATTTGACAGGAAAATATTTTTGTCCTAGGAAATAGGAAACCACCATCATGGTTCCATAGGCGGCCAACGTGGCCCAGGCGCATGCCATATAACTGTAAGTCGGAATAAACAACACGTTAATAACAATGGTAACAACGGCGCCAATGATGGCGATAAGCGCGCCGAATTTAGTTTGCGAGCTTAGTTTATACCAAATGGATAGATTGTAAACAATTCCTAAACATAAATTGGCCAGCAATAAAACAGGAACCACTTTTAATCCCGAACGAAAATCTTCACCAATAAAATATTTTATCCATTCTAAATTCATCATGGTTGCCAGAAACAGGAACGAACAAAAAATAACAAAATACTTCATCACCAGCGCGTAAGTTTTTTTGGAGTCTTTATCCTTTGCTTCATTAAAAAAGAAAGGCTCGGCGGCGAAACGAAAGGCCTGAATGAAAATGGTCATTAAGATGGCCACTTTGTAACAGGCGCTGTAAATGCCCTGAGCAATTTGCGCTTCGTCTTTATCGATCATTAATTTTTTTAGAATAATGCGGTCAAGCGTTTCATTGACCATGCCGGCCAATCCTAAAATAATGAGTGGCCAGGTGTATTTGAGCATTTGCCGCAGAAGGTCTTTATCGATCTTTAAACGTACTGAAGCAAATTGCGGACCCAATAAAAGCAAGGTAACGCCATTGGCAATGAGCATGGAAAGAAAACTGTAGCCTATGCCTATTTGCGGACTATAAATAGTGGCAAAAAAACTACTTTCATTATGCTCGTAAGCAGGCTTACATACCATCACAAAAAACACGGTAAGGCCGGCATTGATAAGAACGTTGGCGATCTTAATTACCGAAAACCTCAGCGGTTTATTGTCCGACCTTAACTTGGCGTAAGGTATGACCATTATGGCATCTGAAACAATGATAAGGATACACC
>JBGASH010000068.1:0-14053 GCA_044229775.1 Bacteroidia bacterium | reverse complement strand
TACGCCTATTCCTAATGGCTCATCGGTTCCGTTAACCACTGTTGCAGATGGTGAAACACAAACCAGAATTAAAATTGTAAACACCTCTGCTGCTACACATACTTACAGCGTGTTAAGAACCATAACCTATCAGGCGCCATTGTTAAATGTATCGGGAACTACCGTAACGCCTAATACGTATTTTTGCGCGGGTAACACCTGCTTTGGTACTTCAACCAACGCCACTGGTCCTGCTGATTATACTATCTTATTAGCGTCGGGACAAACCAACACGGTTTTCCCTTATGCCGATAACAGCGATGCCAACGGTCAGATCTTCAAACTTTACCTCGAAGAAGCAAGTACAATTGGTAAGTACTTTGTAAAATACAAAGTGTGGGAAGTAAACAATCCATTAGACACAAATACCTTTACGGTAAAGTATAATGAGTTCTTAGGGATAAACTCTCTTGGTGCGGTTATTGAATCGGTTTCGGATGTTTATCCTAACCCTACAAACGCTAACGTAAACGTTAATATTACTTTAAAGCAGGAAGCAGACGTTAAATTATGCGTTTATAACACTCTGGGATCATCTGTTTATACTGGCACACAAAAAGGTTTACCGGGTAAAAATAAATTGACCATTGATTGCAGTGGATTGAATAACGGGATGTATTTTATAACTATTCAGTCTGGCGAATCAAAAATAACTAAACGACTTATTGTAAATAAGTAGTCGTTTTTCACGATCATTAAAAGCTGCTCATTGGGCAGCTTTTCTTTTTTTAAAGGATTTTTTTTGCTTCCTTTGACATCAGAAACTTAACACTATGGAATTATACTTAGACTCAGCCAATTTGAAAGAAATTGAAGAAGGATTTAAACTTGGATTTTTAAATGGCTTAACCACCACACCTACTTTCATGCAGCGTGAGGGTATTACCGATATTGATGCCACTATAGTAAAATTGAGTAAAATGGTGCCCGTGCTTCAAATAGAAGCTTTGGGAAACACAGCCGAAGAAATATTGGCCGAAGCCGAACGTCAGTTAGCATTAGGATTAGATCCAAAGAAAACCGTATTTAAAATTCCGGTTTCTCTTGAGGGTGTAAGAGCCTGTAAAATGCTTCGCAACAAAGGCTATCTGGTAAATGTACATTTGGTTTATACTTTACAGCAGGCCTACATGGCCATGCATTCCGGTGCCAGTTATGTTTGTCCGTTGGTGGGGCGTTTACAGGATCAGGGACACGATGCATTGGCATTAGTAGAACAATGCGTTGACGCGGTAGATCTTTATGGTTACGATACCAAGATCATGTTTTCTTCGGTGCGTAATGCCGAGCATGTTAGAAATGCCATTAACATAGGTGTTCACACCATTACTGTGCCGCTTAAAATTTTAAAGCAGCTTACCGAAAATAATTTCACCACTTTAGGCACCGAACAATTTATAGTTGATACCCGTTTAATGACGGTGAAAGTGAAAGAGGCTATTAACGGCATTAATCCTGTTGTGAAGGCAAGTACCGGTATTACCGAAGCAATTATAAAAATGACCGAGTTCGGTTTTGGCGCTATAACCGTTGTAAATGACGATGGAAGCATTAAAGGGGTGTTTACTGATGGCGCTTTGCGCAGATTAATTGGTGAAAAAGGAAGAGATGTATTGCAACAAAAATTAGCCGACCTTACTTATAAGGATCCTATTTCAATTGACGCAGGCATGTTATTGAATGATGCGCATGGGGTATTTAAGAAAACCAATGTTGATACTATTTTGGTAACCGAAAAGGGGAAGCCAATTGGGATGCTCGACATACAGGATATGAAGGGCTAAATAAAAGAGCTTTAAAGGCTGCGGGAATTTTAACTCGCAGCTTTTTTATTTGATAAAGAACGTGAAAGGAACATTTGAAAATATAGGTGGGAAATTCCTGATCCCCGAAAATGAATTCAGGCAAAAGCTGAATTTGGTGAAGGCCTTTGTTTTTGACTGGGACGGCGTGTTTACCGATGGCAGCAAAGATTTTGAATTGCAAAGTCGTTTCAACGAAGTAGATTCGATGGGTACAAACCTCTTGCGGTTTTCCTTTTATTTAAAGAACAAGGCACTGCCTTTCACTTCTGTGATCTCGGGCGAAAACAATAAAGCTGCTTTTACATTTGTAAAACGCGAATGTTTCCATTCGTGTTATTATAAAATGCCTAATAAGATAGAGGCGGCACAACATTTTTGCAAAGCCAATAAAATAAACCTGAATCAGATCGCTTTTGTATTTGATGATGTGTTGGATCTTAGTTTGGCCGAAAAATGCGGGTTACGTATTTTTATTCCGCGTAAGCAAAACCCTTTGTTGAACCAATACATCATTAAGAATAATTTGGCCGATTATTTAACCAGCGATCCTGCTTATGCAGTAAGAGAAAGTTGCGAATTGCTAATGGGTCTTTATGATCTATACGATGAGGCTTTAAAACACCGCACGGCTTATTCTGATACCTATAAGAGTTATCTCGAGCTGCGAAAAGCAACAGAAACCGAATTTTTCACCTGTATGAATGGGGTGATAGAAGAGGGGAATTTTTAAAATCCGTAACCGGGATAATTTCTGGTAAATTCTTCGGGCGCAATAGGCTTGTTCAGCACTACATTATAAAACTCGTAATTCTCAAAAAGCCCTACATCGTCAAAAACACTTACGCTTATGGGTAACATGGTTTTTTCGTCCACATAAAACACGGCCCTTTTGCAGTAGTATAACGGTATCTGCAGTTTGGTTCCGGCTTTAATGTATCCAAAATCATTATAAAAGTTATTCTTAGTGCGCAGCATAAAGTCGTTCACAAAAAATTTACCGGCAATACTGCTGATCGTTTCTTTAGGTTGTACTGTATATTCGGTGTACGAGAAATTTTCGCTTTGGTATTCAAAAAGGTAACACATGCAACCGTTCTTTTCGTGTTTGCCATGATATGTCACGCCTTTATTCGCCGTTTTCTCTTTAGAAAGACAAAGGGCGATGGCGGTACCTATGAATTCAAAACCTAATTCATGAATGGTATAATGCTGATTTTTTCGCATGATGTTTCCATCGGGATCCAAAGAAATGGCGATGTAAGGAAAAGTGTTTGGTTTTACCAGAGCCTTACCTGAACCAATGCATAAGATCTCAACTTTTTTATCGGGATTATTAAAGTACATTTTTTTAGAAGGCACATATTGTATCTTATCCACCGAACAACCGGGTTTGTAAACACCGTTGGTACGTTCAATGGATTTTATAGTTACCCGCAAGGTTTTGATGCTTTTTACCGAATCAAACATAGCGGTAACTATCTTAAGCGGATTTACTGCCTGGCTAAAACAAAAAAGGCCCGCGAAAACAAAAGAATATGTCAGTAGTTTTTTCAGAAAGATTTATAAGGTAAAATTAATAAAAATCTTTCATGTGCCTCCGGTTTTCGTGGCACCAAAACATTTTGAACAATTGAGTTACCTGTACTTTTCCATTACCTGCCAGATGTCAGGGAAGGTTATCCCAACAGCAATGATAATAGCGATCACACAACCGCACTGGATCTTGGAAAGCATCATAAGGTAACACACAAAAAGTACCGCTCCGCTAAGCATGAGCACATGGCCATCCATAAGCAACCGTAAAAGGTCGCGGTTATATGAACCCTGGTGATTTTTAAGCACGAATATGTCGTGCAGAACCCCGTTGGCGAACATCCAGATGGCGGCAAACAGGATCCAATGGACCGATAAGAGTGTTTTCATGGTATTTAATCAATAGTTACTATATAAAATATAGTTACAAACATATATAAAGTTTTGTATCTTTGCAATAGCTGTCATAAATGACAGTATGGTTTTTAACTAAAAACAGGTTAAAATGATACATAAAGGCAAAGAATACATCGTAAAGATGAATAATCGTACCTACCACTGCGCTATGGACATAACCATGGATTACCTTGGCGGGAAATGGAAAGCGGTAGTGTTATGGTATTTAAAGGGCAAAACCCTTCGCTTTGGCGAGATCAAAAAGCGCATCCCTGAGATCACCGAAAAAATGCTGAGCCTACAGTTAAAAGCCCTCGAAGAACATGGTTTAATAAAGCGCGACGTTTATCCGGAAGTTCCTTTAAGAGTTGAGTATTCCTTAACTGATTTCGGAAAAACGCTCATCCCGGTTTTGGATGCCGTTGCCAAATGGGGGCGCCAACTTGGCGAAACCAAAGGTAAAATTGTTGAGGTGCTTAAATAATTAATACCCTAAAGCCGGACCTAACCACTTTTCGGTCTTCGCAAAATCCATGCCCTTACGTTTGGCGTAATCTTCTACTTGCTCTTTGGTAATTTTTCCCACACCAAAATAATGCGATTCTTTATTCCCAAAATACAATCCGCTAACCGCGGCGGTAGGTACCATGGCTAAACTTTCGGTGAGAACAATTCCGGTGTTTTTTTCTACATCCAATAATTTCCAGATGGTGAGCTTTTCGGTATGATCGGGTTGCGCAGGGTAACCTGGAGCTGGCCTGATACCGTTATATTCTTCCTTAATAAGCTCCTCATTCTTTAAGTTTTCATCTTTGGCATAACCCCATAATTCGGTACGTACTTTTTTATGCAGCAATTCGGCAAAAGCTTCCGCTAATCGGTCGGCCAATGCTTTTAACATAATGGCACTGTAATCGTCGTGATCCTTTTCAAATTTCTTTACCCACTCATCAATTCCAATACCGGTTGTTACAGCAAAACCCCCAATGTAATCGGTGTGTACACCATTCTTTGGTTTAATGAAATCGGCTAATGCTAAATTGAATTGTCCGGCCGGTTTTTTAGTTTGTTGTCTGATAGAATGAAATACACATTTCACATTCTTACCATTCTCATCCAACACCTCAATATCATCATCATTCACCGCATGTGCCGGATAAATTCCAACAACGGCATTAGCCTTTAACCATTTTTCCGAAATTATTTTCTTCAGCATTTTTTGCGCGTCGTCAAATAATTTTTTCGCTTCAGTACCACGTGCAGGATCATTAAATATTTTCGGATAAGATCCCTTCATTTCCCAGCTATGGAAAAAAGGTGTCCAATCAATATATTCGGCAATTTCCGCCAATGAATAATCGTTAAAGGTTTTATTTCCTAAAAAGGAAGGTTTATGTACCGGTGTTTTATCCCAATCAATTTTTAATTTATTGGCGCGCGCTTCGGCCATAGAAATAAATTTATTTTGTCCCTGCGCGTTCTTGTTTTGTTCACGCACACGATCATAATCTTTATTCACATCGGCCATAAAGGCATCGCGCAGCTCGTTCGAAATTAAACTGCTTGCCACGGGTACCGATTTACTGGCATCGTTCACGTGTACAACTGGTCCCGAATAATTTTGCGCGATCTTCACCGCCGTATGAACTTTAGAAGTGGTAGCTCCTCCAATGAGTAAAGGCGTTTTAAATCCTAAACGTTCCATTTCTTTAGCAACATGCACCATTTCATCCAGTGAAGGTGTGATCAATCCGCTTAAGCCTATCACATCTACGTTATGCTTCTTCGCTTCTTCTAAGATCTTATCGCACGACACCATCACCCCCAGGTCAACGATCTCATAATTGTTACATGCCAATACCACACCCACAATATTTTTTCCAATATCGTGCACATCACCTTTTACGGTGGCCATTAATATTTTTCCGGCATTTTGTCGGCCATCGCCAATGATACCCGCCTTTTTATTTGCTTCTTTCTCGGCTTGTAAAAAGGGTTCCAAATAGGCTACCGCTTTTTTCATTACGCGCGCGCTCTTCACTACTTGTGGTAAAAACATTTTTCCGCTGCCAAAAAGATCGCCCACTACGTTCATGCCATCCATTAACGGACCTTCAATAACGTGCAATGGTCGTCCTAATTTTACACGGGCTTCTTCCGTATCGGCATCAATGTACTCTACAATTCCTTTTACTAAGGCATGACTTAATCGTTCTTCAACTGTTCCTTTACGCCACTCTTCGTCCTTCTCGGTTTTTTGAGCGGTAATACCTTTTAAAGATTCTGCGTGTTCCACTAATCGCTCGGTGGCGTCATCGCGACGATTCAATAAAACATCCTCTACTAATTCCAATAATTTTTTATCAATGTCATCATAAATCACTAATTGGGCCGGATTCACAATTCCCATGTCCATACCATTTTTAATGGCATGAAACAAAAAGGCCGAGTGAATGGCTTCGCGCACATGGTCATTTCCTCTGAAAGAAAAACTAACGTTGCTCACCCCTCCGCTCACTTTGGCATGTGGTAAATTTTCTTTGATCCACTTGGTAGCATTGAAAAAATCCAAAGCGTTCAAACGGTGTTCTTCCATTCCCGTTGCAACGGGAAAAATATTAGGATCAAAAATAATATCCTGAGGAGGGAAATGCACTTTGTTAACCAAAATATCATAAGCCCTTTTACAAATGTCTTTTCTCCTCTGCAACGTATCGGCTTGTCCCACTTCATCAAAAGCCATGACGATGACCGCGGCGCCATATTGTTTTATTTTATGGGCATGTTCAATAAATGCGGCTTCGCCTTCTTTCAACGAAATGGAATTCACAATGGCTTTTCCCTGCACACATTTCAATCCCGCTTCAATAACCGACCATTTCGATGAGTCGATCATAATAGGAACGCGAGAAATATCCGGCTCGGAAGCGATGAGGTTTAAAAATTTGGTCATGGCCGCCTCGCTGTCTAACATTCCTTCATCCATGTTCACATCAATAACCTGGGCGCCGCCTTCTACTTGTTCACGTGCAATGGATAATGCCTCTTCGTAATTTCCTTCTTTAATTAAACGCAAGAATTTTTTGGAACCGGTAACGTTAGTACGTTCACCTACGTTCATGAAATTACTTTCCGGACGCAAGGTTACAGGCTCCAATCCGCTTAAGTGCATTAAGGTGTCGGGCTCCGGACGTTTACGTGGCTTTACATTTTTTGCTAATTCGGCAATGCGTTTAATATGGGATGGCGTTGTTCCGCAACAACCGCCTACAATATTTAAAAAGCCGGCTTTTAAAAATTCTTCGATCTCATGTCCCATAGCATGCGCATCCTGATCGTATTCGCCAAATTGATTTGGTAAACCGGCATTAGGATAAGCGCTGACAAAGAACGGCGCTTTGGTAGCGAGTTCCTCAAGGTAAGGCCTCATGTCTTTTGCACCCAGCGCGCAATTCAATCCCACACTTAAAAGATCAACGTGCGATACCGAATTTAAAAACGCTTCGGTGGTTTGTCCTGATAAAGTTCTTCCGCTGGCATCGGTAATGGTGCCTGAAACCATCACCGGAATATTTTTACCATTCTTTTCAAGAATATTTTGAATAGCGAACAAGGCGGCCTTCGCGTTAAGCGTATCAAAAATAGTTTCTACTAAAAAAATATCGGCGCCGCCATCCAATAATCCTTGTGCCTGCTCCGAATACGCTTCTACTAATTCATCAAAAGTAACGGCGCGAAAACCCGGATCATTTACATTGGGCGAAAGCGATAACGTACGGTTGGTAGGACCAAATGCTCCTGCTACAAATTTTGGAACGGAAGCAAATTCGGGATTTTCTTTTTTGAATTCCGCAATAGCTTCTTTCGCAATTTTAGCCGATTCAAAATTTAATTCGTACGCCAGTTTTTGCATGTCGTAATCGGCCATGGCAATAGTGGTAGCGCTAAAAGTGTTGGTTTCAATAATGTCGGCGCCTGCTTTCAAATATTCTTTGTGAATGGCTTTAATAATATCGGGACGGGTAATAGACAAAAGATCGTTATTACCTTTAAGGTCCTTATGCCAATCGGCAAAACGTTTTCCGCGATAATCTTTTTCTTCCAGTTTATATTGCTGGATCATGGTACCCATAGCACCATCAATTATCAAAACGCGTTTTTCTAATTCTTGTTTAATGTCGTTCATATTCTTAGTTCAATTTTGTCATCCTTCGTCAGGCTCAGGATGACACTGTATTATTTAAATGTTCCGTAATAAATTTTAGTATCATAATCCAAACGCACTGTTCCGTTTTGCTGATACCGTACAAAAACTTTTTTCAAACAGTACATCATATGTTCATAATCTGTATGCCCCTCGTTGGGCATATACGACGATGAAAGTACGCGGCCTTTTAACCCTTCAAAATTCACATCCTGAAAATTATAGAACCACTTTTCTTTAAATTCGCCACCGAAAAATTCTTCAAATATTTTTTTCTCTTGCGTGTTCTTATGGTTTACCGCTTTGTAATCGGTGCCGCATAATTGTAAAAAATCTTCGTACGAGCGTAAAAAATCCGTGGTATCGGTACGGCGATCGTTCCACATCAAAACCACATAACCGTTAGGTTTCAATATTCTTTTAAATTCTTTTTTGGTTTTTTCTCTGTCAAACCAGTGAAAAGCTTGTCCGGCCACAATAACATCCACCGAATTATTTTCGAGAGTTGTATTTTCCGCACCGCCATTTACGCTTTTAAAATTGGTTTCTTCTTTCAATATGTTTTCGGCGGCCTCACGCATTTCCTTATTGGGTTCAACGCCATAAACGGTTAAGCCTAATTTTAAAAATGGCAGCGATGAGATCCCGGTGCCAGAACCAATATCCGCTATAATAGAATTCTTACCAATGATATTTTCGGCCAATAAAAAATCAAACATTTCCTGCGGGTAATGCGGACGGTATTTGATATAATTATCAACTCTATCGGCGAATCTATTTGTTACTTCAATGGTCATTCGTACTTTAATTAACTTCTTCCCTTACCCGTACCCTTCGTCAGGCTCAGGGTTTTTGTTCGCTCATTAGCGAACAAAAAAAATCCCTTCACGTTTTTAGCGGAAGGGATTAGTTTTTATAGTTTAAATTTTTATTGACTAATATTTCCGACTTATCTGTTCCCTGAATGTTACTTCAGAAACACGATTTCCCACCTTCTGGGTGCTAGTTTTTAGTTTTAAGTGTTTAGTTTTTAATATCGATCATTAAAAACTAATAACTAAACACTAACAACTGCTTCCAGGGTTGGTAAGGCTTCAACGGGCGTGTCCCTCGGCCTTTCGTAATAAGCGTTTTAAAAGAACTGCTTCAAAGATACAAAATGCTAGGAATATCCGCAAATAGGCCACCAAGGCGCCAAGACGCGAAGAAAGTTAAAAAAACATAAAGGAAAACTTTGCGTCTTAGCGTCTTCGTGGCAAGTTTTTGCCTCTACTTTAAGAGATCGGGTCTTTTCAACTTAGTCCTTTCAATACTTTGTTCGTGTCGCCATTTTTCGATATTCTCATTGTGGCCGCTCAATAAAATATCGGGCACCTTCCATCCGTTAAATTCGGCGGGACGTGTATAAACCGGCGGTGCTAACAAATTATCCTGAAACGAATCGCTTAAAGCGGATGTTTCATCATTTAATACGCCGGGCAATAAACGGATAATGGAATCACTTATCACCGCCGCCGCTAATTCGCCGCCCGATAAAACATAATCGCCAATAGAAATTTCGCGGGTGATAAAATGATCGCGTACGCGTTGGTCAACCCCTTTGTAATGTCCGCACAAAATGATAATGTTCTTTAAAAGCGATAATTGATTAGAAACTTTTTGGTTCAATGTTTCACCGTCGGGTGAGGTGTAAATTATTTCGTCGTAGCTACGCTGCGATCTTAAACTGTTGATGCAATTGGCAATGGGTTCTATCATCATTACCATACCGGCACCGCCGCCAAAAGCGTAATCGTCGGTTTGCTGTTGTTTGTTAGTAGCGTAATCGCGAAGGTTCACCAGGTTTACTTCTACCAAACCTTTTTCGTGAGCGCGTTTTAAAATAGAATGCTCAAAAGGACTTTTTAATAATTCGGGAAGTACGGTTATAATGTCGATACGCATAGCGTAAAGGTAGGATTTTTTAATGGATTTTATCTTTGTGTTCTCTGTGTATTTTACTTTGCGTTCTTTGTGGTTAAATTTGGAAAACCCATTGGTAAACCACTAAGAACACTAAGGAGGCACAATGATCACAAAGGTTGTACTAATTGAGATTAGGATCAAAACCTATATCGGCAAATACTTTATAGGTTTCTTTTACTTTTTCGAGTTCTTCGCCCCATAATGTTTTAGGATCGCGCAATAAAATTTCGGATGTTTTAGCTTCGGTTTTGAACCAGGCTTTTTGAATTAATTCTTCATCCAGTTGTTTCGGACTCCATCCGCTGTATCCTACAAAAAAGCGTATATCGTTTTGTTTTACTTTGCCGTGATCAATTAAATGCGCGAGCTCAAAAAAATTACCTCCCCAAAATAAATTGTCTTTTATCTGAATACTTTCGCTGAGGTCGTGACCAATAGTATGTAAAAAATACAATTGGTTCTTAGAAACCGGTCCGCCTTCAAATATGGGGAAATTACCGTTTTTTACGTGAGGAAAAACATCCCGCAGAAAAAGCTGGGTCTTAAAATTGAGCACAAATCCTAACGAGCCTTCTTCATTATGTTCGGTTAAATACAGTACCGAGCGTTTAAAGTAACCATCGCTTAACATGGGATGTGCTATGAGGTAATGACCTTGCATTGTTGTAAATGTAAATAAAAAATTAAAAAAGCCGCACTGATAAAAATCAACATTTTGTAAGTACTTATTTCTATCTTTGCAGCACCATGAACTTATTAAGGGATGAAATAAAAAAATTGCGGGAAGATTTCGTAAAAGGAAAGCTTAGTGAAAAAGAAGTTGAAAAAATTCCTTTTGCCCAATTTGAAAAATGGCTGGGCGAGGCCCTTGTGGCAAAGGTATCCGAAGTTCAGGCGGCAACATTGAGTACTGTTTCAAAAGACGGTAAACCTTCGTCGCGCATTGTTTATTTACGCGAGTTTGAGGATGGTAAGTTTTGGATCTATGGAAATTATAATTCGCGTAAAGCAAAACAAATGGCCGCTAATCCAAATGTGAGTTTAAGTTTTTTCTGGCCCGACCTGCAGCGCCAGATCCGCATAGAAGGAAAAGTAAAAAAATGTTCGGCTGCCTACAGCGATAATTATTTTTATAACCGGCCTTACGAATCAAAACTAGGCGCGTGGGCTTCTGATCAAAGCTCGAAATTAAAGAACAGAAAAGAGCTGGAAGAAGCCGTAGAAAAATTCAGAAAAAAATTTAAGGATAAAGAAATTCCTCGTCCCGCTTTTTGGGGTGGCTGGATCCTTACCGCCAACTATTACGAATTTTGGCAGGGCAGAGAAAGCCGTTTGCACGATAGGATCGCGTTTAAAAAAGTAAAGGGCAAGTGGAAACTAACCCGTTTAGCACCCTAAGTCTACGAACTACGAACTCCCAACTCCGAACTAAAATATGACAAAAGCTCAAAAAATAAAGGAATTTGATCCTAATAGTATTGGCCAAAAAAAAGCCGGATTGTTTGGCTTACCTTTTACATTAGAAGAATGCGAAACCGTTTTAATTCCTGTTCCATGGGAGGTGACCGTTAGTTATGGTGGTGGAACGGCGAACGGACCTAAAGCCATTGCGCAGGCAAGTTATCAGGTGGATCTGTATGATCCGTTAGTGAAGGATGCCTGGCATTTGGGTATTGGAATGGACAAAGAAGAGAAAGCCATTCGCGCGAAAAGTAATTTGTTACGGAAAAAAGCCGAGAAGTACATTGACGCTTTGGCTTCGGGTAAGGATGAGAAGAAGGATAAGGCTTTACAAAAAACGAATAAGGAAATTCACGCCAGCTGTGTGTGGATGAACAATTGGGTGAAGAACCGCGCACTGCATTATTTGAATCAAAATAAAATTGTGGGCTTAATTGGCGGCGATCACTCAACCCCATTGGGAATGATGCAAGCCTTAGCGGAAAAATTTGGAAAGTTTACCGTGTTGCAGATCGACGCGCATGCCGATCTAAGGAACGCTTACGAAGGTTTTGAATTTTCGCATGCCAGCATTATGTACAACGCTTTAAAAATAAAAGAAGTGGAAAAATTAGTGCAGGTGGGCATTAGAGATTATTGCGAAGAAGAATTGGATGTGATAAAAAACGCTAACGGTCGTGTAAAAACTTTTTTTGACCGCGATATCAAACACACCATGTATAACGGCGATTCGTGGGACCGTATTTGCAACCGCATTGTAGCAGAGTTGCCACAAAAAATTTATTTAAGTTTTGATATTGATGGCTTGGATCCTAAATTATGTCCTAACACCGGTACACCCGTAGCCGGAGGCTTTGAGACGGAGCAAATTTTATTTTTATTAGAGAAGATCGTAAAAAGCGGAAGACAAATTATTGCTTTCGACATCAACGAGGTTACACCTGCCAAAAACAGCGACTGGAACGAGAACGTGGCCGCACGTTTATTGTATAGAATTGCCAATATGGTGGCTATGAGTAATGGTAGAAATACCTAAAAAACCTACCACTTATGAACTCTTTTCATAGGTAATACTCATAAAAACGACCACTTGTAAAACGGGCATTTTCTCTTATTTTATAAGATAAATTTTCTTATATTTAATACTTAAATGAAAAAAGGATTTTCATATGCTTTTGTTTTGCTTTTGTTTTCTTTTTTTTGTAAAGGACAAACAGTTGATTTTAAATGGGCAAAAGGATTTGGAGGGAATGGAACCCTTTGGGGTGACAATTCTTTTCAAGTCATAACGGATGCTTCAGGCAATGTTTATACATGTGGAGTTTTTGAAGGAGTTGGAGATTTCGACCCAGGCCCAGGGGTTTATACTTTTACTTCAGCAGGACAGTATGATGTTTTTATTTCTAAATTAGATTCGAGTGGAAATTTTGTATGGGCAAAGCAAATACAGGGTCCCACTTATAATTATGCCTTTTCAATATCTTTAGATGCTTCGAACAACATCTGTGTTACCGGATGGTTTTCAGGAGTTACGGATTTTGATCCCGGAGCAGGTACATACACTTTAAATTCTACAGGGGGAGACACTTATGTTTTGAAACTTGACAATGCAGGCAATTTTTTATGGGTAAAATCATTACCAGTAGGTGCTTCCAATGGATCAAGCATTAAGTTGACAACGGATTTAAACAGTAATATTTATTTGACGGCTTCTTTTAACGGTGTTGCTGATTTTGATCCCGGGGCGGGAACCTATACTTTAAGTTGTATTTCCAACTATGACATGTTTATTTTAAAGCTAGATGTTAATGGAAATTTTCAATGGGTAAAGCAATTCTCCGGAAATTCTCTTTCCATGACCAACCCCCAATCTATTTGTTTAGATAATAACGGGAATATACTTGCTTCAGGATATTTTCAAGGCGGAGTCGATTTTGATCCAGGCATGAGTGTGTTTAATATGATTCCATATGGTAACATTGACGCGTTTGTTTTAAAGTTAGATCAGTCTGGAAATTTCATATGGGCTAAACAAATTGGTGGTTCAAGTTCTGATATGGCTTTTTCTGTGTGTACAGATGCTTCAGGTTATGTTTATTTAACTGGTGGTTTTTCCGGGACATGTGACTTTGATCCGGGGACCGGAACTTATAATATGAGCGTCGTTGCCTTAGATGATATTTTTGTGGTTCGGTTAGACGGAAACGGAGCTTTTGTTTGGGCAAAAGGAATGGGTGGGGCTGGTTCCGAGGATGGGTTAACAATTGAGGTAGATGCGTCAAAAAATGTTTACACAGCTGGAGAATTCAATAATGTTGTTGATTTTGATCCGGGGGCCAACACGTTTACATTTATGCCTGGCGGTAAAGATGCCTTTATTTCAAAATTGGATTCTTCGGGCAATTTTGTTTGGGCGCAGCAGCTGGGCTCACCTGGATTTTTTCACGATGCCTGCCAATCGATCTTATTAACGTCGTTAGGTTACCTTTACAGTACAGGTAGTTTTGCAAATATTGGAGATTTCGATCCCGGCCCTGGTTCATATACTTTATCTGCAAGTGGGAGTGGAGATGTTTTTATTTGCAAGTTGTGCGACTTACCTTTAGCGCCATTAAATATTACTGCGACAAGTTATACAAATATTTGTAGT
>JBGASH010000001.1:0-77505 GCA_044229775.1 Bacteroidia bacterium | reverse complement strand
AACGAACAGGCCTTACAGCTTCGTACCATTAACTTAAAGGATGGTGATAGCCGTGCCATTTACAAAAACGTTGATCTTGATACCCGTATGTATAAACATTTAAAAATGTTTGTACACGCCGAAGAATTAAATAAAATTAAATTGAATAACGACGACATGCATTTATTTGTTCGTTTGGGAACTGACTTTAACAATAACTATTACGAATACGAGATCCCGCTTCAGCTAACCGCACCAGGATATTATACACCAACTAGCGATGATGATAAGTATATTGTTTGGCCACAAAGCAACGAAATGGATATTAGTTTCGAAGATCTGGTTAACGCCAAGGAGGCGCGAAATAAATTAACAGGAAAAGATCTTTCGGCCAACCAAACGCCTTTTCAATATCCTGTTGGATCAACTACCATAACTGTTGTAGGAAGTCCGAATTTAGGAACGCTCAAAAGCATTATGATAGGATTGAGAAATCCAAAAGACAACGGCGCGTTACCACACAGCGTGGAAGTTTGGGTGAACGAATTACGCTTAACCGATTTCAATAATAAAGGCGGCTGGGCCACGACGGGCCGTGTTCAGGCTAAACTTGCCGACCTTGGACAAGTATCGATTGCGGGTACATATAGCAAACCATTCTTTGGAAGCGTAGAAAAAAAGATCGGTGAACGAAATAAAGAAACCACCTTGAATTGGGACTTTGCCTCTACGGTACAAATGGGTAAATTTTTCCCGGCTAAATGGAAAGTATCCTTACCTATTTATTATTCTTATGGCGAAACCCGAGTGATGCCTTTATTTAATCCGTACGAACCCGATGTAAGGTTGTCTGACCTTCATGCTGATCCTGACAATCCGGAGGGATTAACGCAAAAGGATGTTCGCGACATAAAAAACAATTCGCTCGATTACACCAAGCGTAAAGGATATAACTTAACGAATGTTCGTATTGACGGATTAAAACGTAAGGGTGCCAAGCCAATGCCTTGGGATATTTCTAACTTCTCATTTACTTATGCGTACACTGAATTGTTTAAGCGTAACGTTAATATTGATCATAACCTTACAAAACAATACAGAGGCAATGCGGCTTACCGTTTCCAATTACAGCCTAAGAGCTGGAAACCATTCAGTAAAATGAAGATCTTTGAGAACAAATGGTGGACCATCATTCGCGAATTTAATTTGCAGCCATTACCGAATAGTTTTGGTGTGACCATGGACGTAACGCGCAGCTACGCCGAATTACTGAATCGTGATATTACCAGCTTTTATGGTGGTGGCGATAACTTAACACTTACACAATACAATAAATCATTCTTAACCACTCGTAATTACGATTTCATGTGGCAATTGACCAAAGCACTTAAGTTTGATTATACCGCTAATACGGACGCGCGGATCATGGAGCCTTTTGGAGCGCTAGACACAAAAGAGAAAAAAGATTCGGTGAGAAGTAATCTGAAAAGTTTTGGTGAGATCACTACTTTCCGTCAGCAGTTCAATGTTAACTATGCCTTGCCGTTGAATAAAATTCCAATTTTGGATTTTGTGAACATTCAAACACGCTATAGCGGTTCGTATACTTATACCAGAAGGCCGTTTGCCGCTGCAGATAGTATTGGTAACGTTATTCAAAATACCAATTCACAAAACTATACCGGCAACTTTAACATGACCTCGTTGTATAATAAGATCCCTTACTTCCGAAAAATAAACAGTGGCCAACCAACCGGAAAAAGCAGCAAATCGGAAAACGCCGTAAATTTAGCTTCTGATACCGCTAAAGGAAAAAAAGCAAATTCTAATTCGGGCAACTTTACCGATATCCTTGAATTTTTAGCGCGCGGTGTGATGATGGTTAAGAACGTTTCCTTGTCGCTCACCAAAACAAACGGTTTAGCTATGCCAAATTTTAAACCTCACACCGGTTATTTAGGTGCAGACTGGGCGCCGGGTATGGATATGGCACCGGGCTTACCATTCATTATGGGATCGCAAGATACCAGCATCAGAAGAATTGCGGCTGAAAAAGGATGGCTCGCGCGAAATTTAGTGCAAACGCAGGCATTCACACAAATGCAAACTAAAAACTTCACTTACCGAACAAGCATAGAACCTCACGGAAGTTTAAAAATTGAATTGAATGGAAATTTAAATCAATCTAAGAATTTTTCAGCCTACATGCGCTTTGACACTACCGGTGTGGGTGCCGGCGGTCCTGGTACTTATCGCTTTAATGAAAGTCCTAACGAAACCGGCAACTTTGCTATCAGTGCGTTCACTTTAGGCCGTTCGTTCAAGGATAAAGGCAAGGGAATTGAATCGCAATTATTCAAAGACTTTTTAGATACCCGCCAGGATTACGGAAAATTATTAAGCGAAAGCAATCCTAACTCGGGCGGATCAAAACAATATACCACCATTACCGGTGCTACTAAAAATTATTTCGACGGTTATAACGAAACACAACAGGACGTATTGATCGGTTCTTTCTACGAAGCCTATACCGGTAAAAAACAAAAAAACTATAGCACCAAGAATCTTTTCCCAACTGTACCAATGCCAAACTGGACCGTTAGTTGGGATGGTTTAGGAAAACTAAAAGCGTTCAAGAAAATTTTCCGCAGCATTACTGTTCGTCATGGTTACCGCTCTACTTATACCATTGGCGGATACAACAACAACTTATTATATCAAACCGATATTAATGGCAATACCTCATCACGTTCGCCGGTAGAAAACCCGATAATTGGCGCTACGCAGTTAAGTCAGAACTTTAACGCCAAATACAATGTTACTTCAGTAGTTTTAAGCGAACAATTTGCGCCGCTCATTAAATTTGATTTCCAGTTTGTGAAACCGGGCTGGCAGGGTAATTTTGAAATTAAGAAAGACAAAACGGTTACGCTTAACTTAACCGGGCCGCAGATCATTGAAACCAAAGGACACGAAGTTGTAGTGGGTGCAGGATACCGTTATCCTAAATTAACCTTAAAAAAAGTTAAGATCCAGGGAAAACCATTGCAAAGCGACTTGAACGTGAAGGTTGATATAAGCTATCGTCAAAACGCTACTATCATTCGCCGCATAATTGATGAGATCAGCACACCAACAGGCGGTACCGATATTATTTCATTGCGTTCTTCAATAGATTATCAATTAACGCCTCAGATCAATTTACGTTTCTTCTATGATTGGGTTAAAACCATTCCTAAAACAACCGCTTCATTCCCTACTTCCAATACCAATGGTGGATTTAGCTTAAGGATCAATTTACAATAAGTTATCGTTTTTTAACTGCATCTCTTCATGAAAACAGCTTCAATAAAATTAAAAGATGGCGATCAATGCAAAGTTGTTGGGGGAACACACGCCGGAAAATCGGGCACCGTTCGCGATATAAACACCAGTAAAACCGGTCATATCACTATTACCGTTGTGCAAAAGAACGGCGAGCGGTTTAAGACCCTTGGAAAAAATGTGGTGGTAGAAAAAATCAAAAAATAAATTTAATTCCTCTTGGCTGTTTCGGTAGCTGAAAGTTTTTGCTCTTGCGTGGTAAGTTTTATGCGGTCATTCATTTCGAGCATGGCCGCCAGTACCAACTGCGAATAATTTTGTGAAGCGGTTTTAAAATGCCGCGTTTCGGTATGCCACAAGGTATAGATCACATCCATTCCGCCCTTTTCGGGCTTAAAACTAAATAAGGCTTTTTGTACATTGCCCGCACCGGCATGGTAAGAGTGCATTACCATTAAGCGAAACCAGAGATCCGTTTCATTATAGGTAATATGCAATGAGTCGAGCATCTTTTTTGTATTTGGAATGCAGATATATTTTATGAGGCTCGATGCTGCGAAAGCCGAGCGGTCAAAATCGGCCCGCTCATCTATATGACGATTCACTTTTAATCCAAACAAACGCGCCACTTCTTTCATTAACTGAAAAGGTCCATAGGCCCCGGCGTTTGATTTTTGCAATTTATTAGGACTTTCTATTAATAAGATAGCCTGCGCGTACCAGGGATCTACGCCGTTATTCACAAAACAATTGATGCCTTTGTCAAAATTATTAAAGGCTTTATCGAAATCGTAAAAGAATTTTTTACTGCCTGTAACCAGCACATGGGCGTTTGTATCCAAATTATGCTGACATCTTACACTATCGCGATACGCTTGTCGGATGCTATCGTTCTTCACTTTCCATTCTTTATGATGAAATTTATTGATGACCTTTCGGTTATGCCCCAAGCTTACAACAAGTGAATCTTCATGCAGGGTCATTACCTGACGCCAGAATTTTACCTGCGACAGTGTATCACACCTGAATTCATAGATCTGTTTATCAAAAATATAATTGCCGTTGTATTTTGTTTGTGGATTGCAAACTCCTATCACATTACTGCATAAGGTTTCAACCGGTTTTTCTTCCGTCTTAACCCGCTTACTGGTGTCGGGCGGAACTGAAAAGAATCCGGAAATTAACGATATGGCGACAAAGGCTTTCACAATTTTATAAGTGATATAAGTTACAAATAATACAGCAAAGCCAAATATAAAAAATTGTAATTTTTTCAATTGGCTGAAATTAATAAACAATTAACAATGTTGGATTGATAAGTATTGTTAAAATGTTTCAGCTTTCGTCAACAGTGATCACATCCTTCTCCCGATGGGAGAAGGATCGAGGATGAGGGTTCCTCTTTCATCGAGGTATTCAAAATTCCTTTTAATTTTTCAATTGTTCTATCGGTATCAAAAAGCACCTCCTCATTTTTGAACCTAATGATCTCTAGTCCAAGTTTTTTCAAATCATCCTCTCTTTTTTTATCATACCTTTTAACGCTTTCAATATAGTGAATATCCCCATCCAATTCTATCACTAATAAAACCTCCTGACAATAAAAATCGACAATATACTTACTAATTGGATGTTGTCTTCGGAATTTAAATCCCAGAATTTTTCTTCCTGAAACTATCCGCCAAAATAACCATTCCGCTTTAGTTTGATTTTTTCTAAGGATTTTAGCGTTTTCAAAGGCGCTTTTGGGAGCACTGTAGTGATGTAAGCTTTTCGTTTTCATTATTGAATTCTAACCCTCACCCTACCCTCTCCCAAGGGAGAGGGAATAGAGAGCGTCATCTATGATTAAACTTCCCTGCGTCAACTCCCCCCGAACAACTTCTGAAATACCTCTTCCATTTTACTAACGGTAACGATCTCGATGCTGAATTGCTTCAGATCGAGGCCCTTTTTATTGTAAGAAGAAATGAATATTTTTTCGAAACCCAATTTTTGAGCTTCAGAGATGCGTTGCTCAATTCGGTTAACCGGACGGATCTCGCCCGTCAATCCTACCTCACCAGCAAAACAAACATTTTGTGGTATTGGAAGATCTTCATTACTTGATAAAATTCCACATACCAGGGCCATGTCAATTCCCGGATCCTCTACTTTTATTCCACCGGCTATGTTAATGAATACGTCCTTTACGGCCAGTCGAAACCCACAGCGTTTTTCTAAAACCGCTAATAGCATCGATAACCTCCGCAGATCGAATCCCGTTGATGACCGCTGTGGCACACCATAAGCTGCACTACTTACTAACGCCTGTGTTTCAATTAAAATAGGGCGGTTACCCTCTAACGTAGCCGATATAGCTACCCCACTGGTAGGCGTTTCCCGGTTCGTAATTAATATTTCTGATGGGTTGCTTACCTGTCGTAACCCCGCCCCTTGCATTTCGTATATGCCTAATTCGTTGGTGCTTCCAAACCTATTTTTAGTGGTTCTTAGTAAACGGTAAACATGATTACGGTCGCCTTCAAATTGCAAAACCGTATCTACCATGTGTTCTAAAACTTTTGGTCCAGCCAAACTTCCGTCTTTTGTAATATGGCCTATCATAAAAACCGGAATACTACTTTCTTTCGCAAAACGCATCAATTCCGAAGCGCATTCGCGAACCTGCGATACCGAACCGGGAGAACTTTCAATGTAAGAGGTGTGTAATGTTTGAATGGAATCTATAATAACAAACTCAGGATTCAACAACTCGATCTGTTTAAAAATGTTTTGAGTATTGGTTTCCTGTAAAATAAAACAATCGTCACTTTTAAGGTCCAGCCTATCCGCACGCATGCGAATTTGCTGTTCACTTTCTTCGCCACTTACATATAATACCTTTAGGTTTTTTAAGGTTAGCGCTAATTGCAGCATGAGAGTGGATTTGCCTATGCCGGGCTCGCCGCCAAATAACACCAAGCTCCCGGGAACGATACCACCACCTAAAACTCTTGACAATTCCGAATCCTCAATTTTGTGTCGCGGATAATCGGCCATGCCAATATCGTTTATCAAAACCGGCTTTGGGGCGCGTTGTGCGGTACTACTAAAATTTTGTAACCGGTCGTTCTTTGTTTCTTTTGAAATAACTTCTTCTACATAGGTATTCCACTCGTTGCAACTGGTACAACGACCCACCCATTTGGGCGATTGTGTACCGCAGCTTTGGCAGAAAAAGGTTGTTTTAGTTTTAGCCACTTGCTTTCTAATTATGTTTATCTATTTAACCGCAAAGACGCAGAGTTATTCGCTGAGTCCCGCAGAGGTAAATTCAAATATTATTGACGACCCGCCTTAGTCCGTTTTTTATCCTTGAAACATTAAAATTGATAAGCAGGCCTAATTTGGTTTCGGTTAATCGCAAATACGTCAATACCTGAGCCAAATGCACATCATTTAATGCCTCAACCGCCTTTGCTTCTACAATTACTTTACCCTCTACTAAAAGATCAATTCTATATCCAACATTTAGTTTAACCTCTTCGTAAATGAGCGGTAGTGGTTTTTCCTTTTCAGCTCTTAACCCTACTTGAATCAGTTCATAATGCAAACACTCCAAATATGCCGATTCCAATAATCCTGGTCCCAGAAAATTATGAACTTTAATAGCACATCCTATAATTTTTCCCGAAATCTCATTCTCCTCCATTTTTTTCCTTTCTCTGCGTCACTTTGCGTTAAACTTCGCGTCTCTGCGGTTATTGTATTGTTTCCTTATTTATAATACAAAGTTATGGTAAGATCAAAGGATTGATTGCTACGATTTGTAGCAATTTCAAGAAAATAAGAATTATTATAGGGTTTGAGGTATCTTACCGATGGTCTTCACCCTAAAATTAGAGGAGAGCTACTTACTCAACATCACAAAGGCCGCCCAATAAAAAGGTTCTTTGTATTTTGTTTTGAGTTGTTTTTGCGCGGCGGCAAAAGCCGCTTGTTTGTTGCCCGATTTAGAATAATTGGTATAGAACAACGTCATTAGTTCCATCGTCGCTTCATCGCTCACGCTCCACAAACTCATAATGATGGATTTTGCACCCGCAATTAAGAACGAACGCTGCAAACCAAAAACCCCTTCACCTTGTTTCACACTTCCTAATCCGGTTTCGCAGGCGCTTAACACTACCATGTCGGTATTATCCAAATGTAAACTTAACGCTTCATAGGCCGTTAAAATGCCGTTATCCGCTTCGCTCGACCGATAAGTTTCGTCAAAAACATTTTCGCAATTAGCCAATAGTACGCCGCTTCGCAATAAAGGATTTTGTTTGGCAACCGCCACATCTACCCCCAACACTTTATTGGTTTCTACTTCGCTAAGATCGGCCAAAAAATAACCATGCGTGGCAATGTGTAAAACCGAAGGTGAATTTATTTTCTTTACCTCTGTTTCTGTAGCTTTATCACCGATCAACACCGTGTTTTTTACACCCGACGCGTTCAGTATTTTTTTTATGTTATTTACTTCAGCTTCTGTTCCCGGCAATTGCGCTATTAATTCGTTCTTACCATAAGTAGGGTTACCAATTAAAAATGCTGATGCCGGTTTTTTAGCTGCTGCCGCGTTTTGTTTTACATTAATAAGATCTTTGGTGTTGCCCACAAATTGTATATTGTATTTATCGATCAAGTATGCGCCTTTCTCGTCTTTTAGCGCGTTAATACTTAACTGATGGTATAACCCATCCAATGCCAGATAGATCTTCTTGTATCCACCTAACTTCTCATCCAACAATTTCCAGGTTAAAGCATAGGCCTCATTCTCGGCCTTCCGGTTAATGGTTTTGTCTCTGAAATCTTTAATAGCCGTTTGAATGCTTTCCGAATTTCCCAATTCCACTAAACTTACCGAGTTAGAGCTCACCACCAGCGCAATGTATTTTGATTTTCCGGTGAAAAAAGAAGTGTATTCATTTATCTCTTCTATTTCAACGGCCGCTTCATCAGCACCCAAGTTTTTTGAAATATCAGCCGTAACCAATGTCTTTACATTCTGACTTTCGCTGAACAAGGCGCTTTTTTGCGATAAGGTCCTTTCCAATTCATTGGCTTTATTTTGTAAACTATCAACATTGATGTGCTCGGCGGCGATCTCTTCTTTGGATAAGGAATAAGCGGCGTTCAAATTCTCTTTGGTCTCGAGCCAATCGTTATATGCTGTTTGCAACTCCGGATCGTTACTTTGCGAAATAACATTTCTGATCTTGCTGGAGTTGCTTAATAAAAAACCTTTGGTATTAATTAATGTATTGTATAAGGCAGTAACCAGATCAGGATTCTTCGCATAATTAGAAACCACAAACGAATAGTAACGGTGCAAACGGTTATTGGTTTTTTCCCAATACAATGTTTTTTCATTTTCGTTCAATGAATTAAAAAACGTGTTGATGTATGTTTGCGTATTGCCAATTACGGTATTGTAATTGGTTTTTGCTTCCGCAATTTGCGCATTTTGCCATTGGGTAAGCGCCAGGTCTTCCAACGCTTGAATGTAATTAGGATGGGCCTCTCCGTAAATTACTTTTTTGGTTTGTACTACCGTATTTAATAACTCCAGCGATTTAGCCGCGTTACCGTTGATGCGATAGTAATTACCAAGATCTTGCATAGCGGCTAATGTAGAAGGATTTTTTTCTCCCAACTTTTTCTTATTGATATCCACCGCGCTGGTGAGTAATTTTTCTACCTCGGCCGGTTTGTTCATTTCCATATACAACGCCGCCAATCCGCGTTTTAAAGAAGCAAGATCGGGATGCGCGCCTAATTTTTTCTCTTTTATTTTTATGGCTTTTAAGTATAAGGTTTCCGCTTCGGTATATTTTTTTTGTAAACGAAAAATGTTGGCTTGATTGATCTCCAGTTTAATAAAGTTAGAAGCGTCGTCTTTCAATTCTTTTGCCGCCAGATCTATCGAGGTTTTCATTTCAGTTTCGGCATTTCCTAATTTAGCCATATCGGCATAAACCATTGCCAGATTATTATGAATTAACGCTAAACTCACATTGGTGTTGGTATCGCCTTGTAAAATGTCGATGGCTTCCTTTAATAATTTTTCGGCCCCGGTATAATCCCCCAGGTCTTTTAATAAAACGCCTTTGTTGTTTAACGATACCGCTATCATTCCTTTATTGCTTTCATTCTTTCTTAACTCCAGCGCTTTGTCATTACGCGCCTTCGCTTTGTTCAATCTTCCGTTCGATTGATAAAGCAATCCCAGATTACTGATGGCTTGCGCGTAATTTAATCCTGAAGTGATATTTGCTAAACTATAATTAACAATAGCCAATTTAAAACTTTGCTCGGCCAAAGCATATTTATTAGAGGCCATTAATAATTCGCCGTTCCTGTTATTGGTATAGGCCCGTTCTTCGAACGATTTGGTATTATCGTTGGCAAAATTTTGTCCGTTCTTAACAGTGCCGCCTATCCTATTTCCTTTTTCATCGGCTTCAAAGGTTCCGCTGTTGTCAATAAATGAAATGGCGTAATTAAAATTGCTGGCATCAAATTCTTTTCGAGCGTTATCGAGCGAACTGTACATTCTGTTACGCGCTTCGTTCTTGGCTTTGTTTTCCAAATTCTGTGGCGCGTTATCCACTTTGTTTACCACGTTGTCGGTCTTTTGTTTGACCTTGTCTTTTAAAAATCCGCCGATCTGGGCGTTAGAGGTTAGTGTAGCAAGTACGATAAGAGTTAGGATTGCTTTTTTCATTTTAAATTAATTAATTCGTTTGTTTTTAAAAGGAGGTCGGTAAATAATATTTTAGGATTGGCATTACGCTCAATGTAATAGTAAGAGTTGTTGAATTCTTCCACTAACTTCTCATAATTTTTTTGGGAAATAAATGGTGAGAATTTTTCTAAAAACTGTTTTTCGTTTCCGCTTAAGCGTACCAAATTTCGCTCGCCGTAATTATACATTAAGCTGTCTCTGAAGATCTCTAAAGAATATTGCAAAAATTGCTTTTGTTTTTCTCTTCCTGTAGCGGCATTACTGTCAACCCACTCTAAAACTTTATTACAATCAAATTTTAAAGCCAATCGCATAAAGGTTTGAAAGTGCTGCAAAAAACTTAACTGATCGTCGTTTTGCGTCAATAAATGTTTGGCCTCGTTATAATTTCCATCCGCTAACAATGCCGATTGCTGCGCCACGGTTTCGTTCACTTTGTAAGTATCCATTAATGCTTTCACGATATCTTTCTCGGCAATTTTATAGAACGGAATTTGTTGTACACGGGAAATAATTGTTGCAAGCAGCTGATCAGGATTTTCACTTACTAAAAAAAACAAGGTTTCTTCAGGGGGTTCTTCCAATACCTTTAATAACTTGTTGGCGGCCGCCACATTCATGGTTTCGGGCTGCCAAACGATCATTATTTTATAAGAGCCGCTAAAACTGGTATAGCTTAATTGCTTAATGATGTTGCCACTTTCCTCTACCGGAATAATGGGCTGTTTATTTTCGGCGCTTATTTCGTTAAACCAATTATGAAGCGATAAATACGGGTTTTCTAAAAAAGCTTCTCTGAATTCGGGTAACAGATCGGTACTGGTTTTTACATCTTTACTTTTAGCAATAGGAAAAACCAAATGCACATCGGGATGAACCAGTTTATTATTTTTTAAACAAGCGGGGCAAACACCGCAAGCGTCATCGTTTTTTTTATCGGGACACAACAGCATTTGCGAAAACGCGAGTGCCATTGCTAAATTACCGCTGCCATCCGGTCCCGAAAATAACATGGCGTGCGGTAAGCGCTTATCGCTTACCATTTTTAAAAGGCGGTTTTTTACCTCAGCCTGACCAACTATGTCGCGCATTAACATAGTGTAAAGATAATGGAAGAATTGGTTTTTGCAGTGAGAATTTCGTTAAAAGTTCGATGTTTCTAGTTTGAGGTTTCTGGTTCCTTGTTTTTGCTAATAATTGAAAGGTTTTTTCGGATATTAAGATAGGATACGAAAGATGGCGCGTCAAACCTTTAACCAGAAACGAGAAACCTCGAACCTCAAACCACCAGCGAGAACATTTTCCCCGGATGAGATTTAATGATGTTCGAAAATTCTAATTGAAGCAGCGTAGATGCCACTTTACTAATAGGAAAATTACTCACGTAACTTATTTCATCCATATGCAATTGCTTTTTCTCACCAAAGGCTTTTACTATTTTTTGTTCGTCGTCGTTAAGATCTATCAACAACGGAATTTGTTTTGTTTCTTTTTTCTTTGCATTCGGCGTTTTGTTTTGATGCCATCCCATTACATAAAAAAGATCAGCGGCACTTTCTATTAAAACCGCCTTATTCATTTTTATTAAGCCATTGCAACCATCACTGTAAGGATCGGTTACGCGACCCGGAAAAGCAAAAACATCTTTATTATAACTGTTAGCAATAGTGGCAGTAATTAAACTTCCGCCTTCGCGTTTACTTTCCATTACCACTAACGCATCGCAAATACCCGCTACAATGCGGTTTCGCTTCGGAAAATTTACCGCATCCGGATTTGTTCCACTTTTAAAATCGGTAAGCAGTCCGCCTTTCTTAAGCATTTTTGCAGCAATGCCGCTATTGGCTTCCGGATATAATCGGTCGAGCCCATGCGCCACAACACCTACTGTATCCAGATCACACTCTAATGCGCACTTATGCGCCAACACATCTATACCATAGGCTAAACCGCTTACTACCAAAATGCCGCTTCCCCTTAATTCAGAAATAAATTTTTGTGTTTGCTCTCTTCCGTATTCCGTTGGTTGTCGTGTTCCAACAACGGCTACCACTTTTTCGGTATTAAAATCAGCGTTTCCTTTGTGGTATAATAAAACCGGACTATCGGCACAGTATTTTAATCGGCGGGGATAGTTACTATCAGTAAAAAATAGTGTTTCAATATTATTTTCTTCAACAAAAGCCGCTTCTTTTTCGGCCCTATCAAAATCTGTGTTAGCGTTTACAACCGCGGTGGCCACAATTTCTCCTATGCCCGGAATTTTCATCAGCTCCTGCTTTTTAGCGCCAAAAACTGCTTTGGCACTTCCGCAATATGCCAGTAAATTCTTTGCCGCAATATCGCCCACTCCTTCAATTGTTGTTAATTGGATTTGATATATTAACTCGCCCCTGTCCATTTTATAAAAAATATCTTATTACTTTAGCTTTTATTTGAATGAACAAAACTACGACACTTTTTATACTTTCCTTACTGCTGTTAAAAATTAATTTTTACGCCTGCCCGTACCAGAACGTTGCGTTCGGGCAGGGGCAAGGGATCATTAAAGGAAAGGTAACCGACAAAACCCATAGCGAGTCGCTACCGGGAGCCCTTATAGTACTAGATTCAAAGAACGGAACCAATACGGATGTGTATGGAACATTTATTATTAATGCCACATCCGGAAAACACACACTTGAGTGCCGTTTAACGGGATATAAAAATGAGAAGCAAGAAATAACGGTTACGGATAATGACACCACATTTGTAAATTTTGTTTTGGAAGACGGCAATAAAGTTTTAGATGAAGTAGTTGTTTCGGCTACCAAATTTGAACAAAAATTATCGGACGTTACTGTTAGTATGGATGTGATAAAACCCTCCTTACTCGAAAATAAAAACACCACTTCGCTCGACCTCATCATGAATCAGGTACCCGGCGTAACTATGACCGACGGACAAGCGAGTATAAGAGGTGGTAGCGGTTTTGCGTATGGTGCAGGAAGTCGTGTGTTGGTGCTGGTTGATGAAATGCCAATGTTAAGTGCCGATGCCGGCGATGTGAAATGGAATTATTTACCAATAGAAAATTTATCTCAAGTTGAAGTTATTAAAGGCGCCTCCTCTGCCCTCTTTGGTTCATCGGCATTAAATGGCGTTATTAATTTACGAACCGCTTACGCTAAAGATAAACCCACCACAACCGTTTCGTCTTTTTATGGAATTTATGACGCGCCAAAATACCAATACAAATGGTGGAAGGGTTCGTCGCAAACACAACGCGGCATCAACTTTTCGCATGCCGAAAAGATTGGCAATTTTGATCTGGTGTTTGGCGGACACATGTACAACGATGAAGGTTACCGCTTTTTGGAAACCGAAAGTCGCGGACGTTTCAACGCGAATGTTCGTTATAATTTTAAAAAAATACCCGGTTTATCGGTGGGCGTTAACACCAACATGATGGAAGTAAAAGGAGGATTGTTTTTTTTATGGCATAATGCCGATTCGGCCTATTTACCTTCAGGAACCATTGATACCTTAACCCACTTACCATTAACCAGCAGCGTACAGAATTATAAAAACAATCGCTTTAACGTTGATCCTTTTGTGACTTATCATTATGGTAATGGCAATAAATTAAGCTATCGTTTCAGATATTATGCTACACTAAACACTAATGATAAAAATCAGGAAGCGCGCGCCGAATTAAATTACGGGGAGCTGCAGTACCAAAAACGTTTCAAGAAAGATCTTACATTAACAACAGGATTTGTGCACATGCTGCAGCAAATTTTTTCTGATTCGCTTTACGGGCGACACACCGGTAAAAATTACGCGGGTTATTTACAGCTAGATAAAAAGATCCAAAAGCTTACGTTGTCGTTGGGCATGCGGGGTGAATATTATAAAGTAGATACGGCCTATACGCGTGGCTCTTTTGGAAACAGTAAAGCCAATTTACCTTTTCAACCTGTGTTAAGAGCGGGAGCAAATTATCAATTATTTCAGTATACGTTTTTGCGTTCATCGTTCGGACAAGGTTACCGCTTTCCGAGTGTAGCCGAAAAATTTGTGAACACCAATGTTAGTTCGTTGAGTATTTTTCCAAATACCTCTTTACAACCCGAGCGTGGTTGGAGCGCGGAGTTTGGCATCAAACAAGGATTCAGCATTTCAAAATTCAAAGGCTTTTTTGATGTGGCCGGATTCTGGACCGAATATCGCAACAATGTGGAATTTGTTTTTGATTTTTACCATCCTGCCGGCGTGCCGTTAACAGGCGTTTTTGTAAACGATCTTAAATACGCCGGATTTAAATCGCAAAATACAGGAAGAGCACAAATAAAAGGATTTGAAGTAAGCGCTACCGGTACCGGAAAAATTGGCCCGGTTAATGTGACCCTGCATTCGGGGTACACGTATATAGATCCTATTAAACCCGATTACAACCCAACCACCGATACTTTGGGATTACCTGGTTTAAACGTTTTAAAATACCGCAGTCGCCACGTTTTCAAAAATGATATTCAGTTCGATTACAAATTTTTGTCGATTGGATTTAGCACGCGTTATCAAAGTTTTATGGAAAATATCGATCGCCGTTTTACCCAAAGTATTTTACATGAGTATAACACACCCACTACCAATTTCGATAACATCGATTACTTTTACATCTTACCCGGTGTAAAAAAATACCGCGAAAAATTCAACAAAGGATATTGGGTACACGATCTAAGAATAGGATTTAAATTAAGCAAAACCGTGAAACTCTCTTACATTGTTAATAATCTCACGAATGTAGAATACTCGACCCGACCCGGCGATGTTCGTCCCCCACGAATGCAAATGTTGCAATTATTGATAAAGATCTAACCTAGCTTAAAGCGCTCCATCACATCCCACCGCTTCCCATTGTGTTTCAACAAACAAAAATGATCTGCAATAAACGATGCTTCAAAATTTTTTGTTTTGTACTCTTCTCTCATCAAATAAAAATCACTTTTTTTTAGGTCGCGAAAAGCAACTGTAACGTGCGGATGATAGGCCCTTAAAGAATCGGCCTCATTAAATATTTGTAAATGTTGTTTTACGTGTTGCACAATTTCTTTTTGCAACGCATTTAAATCTTCGTTCTTTTCTACATCAATAAACACCACTTTGGGCTCGAACCAGCCAAAATTTTTCAAATTTATTTTTAGGTGTTGGTTAAATTTGAATTTACTAAAGGTATCTATTAAGAAGGGTTCTTTTTTTACCTCCCACTCAAACGGCATGTGCAGGGTAATATGAGCGGGCGAACGTAAGGCACTTTTATTATTATACTTTTCGGAAACTTCTTTTTTAATGGCTTCGGCTTGCGAAAACACCGGTTCGCCGGGAACAATGGCTAAAAAATATTTTTGTTTTGAACTCATTTATTTCTTCAACAGGCGCTTTGCCACATTTTTTATTTAGATATAAAACCCTTAAATTTATCATAAAATTACACATTATGTTATCTAAAAAAGTATCTGAAGCTTTAAATAAGCAAATAGAACTGGAAGCCTCCTCTTCTCAATATTATTTAGCAATGGCCAGCTGGGCCGAAACCGAAGGCCTTAATGGTGTTGCGGGATTTTTATATACGCATGCCGATGAAGAACGCATGCACATGCTTAAACTAATAAAATTCGTTAACGAACGTGGCGGACATGGAATTGTTCCTTCTCTTAAAAATCCGCCGCACAAATTTAAATCGGTTAAAGCGGTTTTCGAAGAAATATTAAAACACGAAATAAAAGTTACTTCCGAAATAAATAATTTGGTGGAAATTACCTTGAAAGAAAAAGATTATACCACGCATAATTTCCTTCAGTGGTACGTGAGCGAACAAATTGAAGAAGAAGCTTTGGCCCGCCAGATCGTTGACAAATTAAAATTAATAAGTGACGACAAAGGGGGTCTTTACTTTTTTGACCGCGACCTCGAAACTTTTGCCGCAGCAGGCGGTGGTGGTAATAAAAAAGGTGCCGATAACGGTAAATAATTTTATTTGAATGTTTGACGACGAAACCCCCAGAAAAGAAACCTTAGAAGAGTGGCATAAAGATCCCTCTAACTGGGTGTGGGGCGTTTTTTATTATAATAAGAAAGACAAAAGGATCCTGGTTTCTAAAAGACTTTCCTATTTGGGCTGGACCATTAATTTTGCAAATCCCGTGTCGATTTTAATTTTTGCCGCAGTGATCATTGCCATCGCTTTATCGATAAAACTTTCTTAAGAGAAACTGCAAAAGTGTCAGATCAGGGTAACGAACTGGAGATTACATTTTACTTCTCATAAATATAAGCGCCCTTTTCGTTGATCTTATATTTTACCGGAACTTTATTGGTTTCAAAATATTCATAAGCGGGAATTATTCCACTCCAAAAAAGATTTTTCTCTTCATTATAACTTTCCAACGCCTTTAAATTTTTTGGGGTAAATCGGCAAGGATAAATTTCGCAGCGTATAGGCGATTTACGGTTTCGTGCTTCCACACACAACATATACAGATCTTTAACAGGAACATCCTGCAAAGGAATACAACCAATTGTTACACAATTACCATGTATCATAATGTCGCCCCCCATTGGTCCTTTCGCTAAAATTTTATCGCTTTTATTGGGGTAACTTACTTTCACGGCCAAAAAATAATCGGAGTTGGGATTAAAAACCGAGATCTCATAAATACCTTCAGGTACTTGGCGATCGCCTTCTCTCCGTTTAGGTCCAAGGTCACCACTCTTGGCACAAACGGCAATTTTTTTTAATAAAGTATATTTTGAATCCCCTTTGTTCTTAAGCCAGAGTTCCACCTCGTCTTCCGTTTTAAATATCCTTATAAAGAGATCAAAATTATTGGGGTCAATGCCTATGGCCTTGATCTCTTTTTCAAGGGCCGGCCAGTTAGAGGTATACGCTTCCTTAACCCTGCTGTTGGTCATTTGTTTGGCTTTAAAAGAAGCCTGACCCTGACCTTTTACCAATGAAAAAGTCAAGAATAGAATTAACAATGCGGTATTAATAATTGTTCTTTTAGGCGCCAATAGCAGTAGGATTATGGATTAAATTTGGTATAATAAAATTAAGGTGTTTTTATTAAAGCTCATAAAGAACAAGTATTTTTTAACAACAATTGGGATTGTTGTTTGGCTTTTGTTTTTTGACAAGAACGATGTTTTCACACAACGTGAGCTCATTCAAAAATTAAACAAGCTCGAAAGCGATCGCGATTACTACATCACCGAAATTCAGCGCAACAAAAGCGATATAAAAGAGCTGGCCACGAATAAAGAAAGTCTTGAAAAATTTGCGAGAGAAAAATACCTGATGAAGAAGGACAATGAGGACGTTTACGTTATTGTTCAGAAATAATTTCCTTTCCATTTATTTTCGTTTGCTTTTTGTCGGATTAATTATCTTCTCCTTTTGATTACCTTTACGTCAATGGATCTTCAACAATTCAATAAACAAGCGCAAAATTTAAAAAAAGAAAATCGCCGATTTTTTGATAAGCTTAAATTGCGTAAGCCTAATAACCTTGATGAATTATTTCACGAGGCCCACAAAGAAGTATTTGAAGAAATAGATTGTCTTACTTGCGCCAATTGTTGTAAAACCACATCGCCTATTTTTTATGAAAAAGATATTGAGCGCGCCGCTAAAGCAGTTGGCTTAAAGCCCGGTTCGTTCACTGAAAAATATTTGAAAATAGATGCCGACAAAGATTATGTTTTACAGAGCGCGCCTTGTCCATTCTTAGGATCGGATAATTACTGTTCCATTTACGAAAGCCGCCCTAACGCATGTCGCGAATATCCGCACACTGATCGCAAAAAAATGGTACAATTGGCCGATCTGACCTATAAGAACACATTGGTTTGTCCTGCTGTTCTAAAGATCACCGAGAAAGTAAAAAAGGAATTAGGGTTTTGAGTTATTGCCCTTAAACACTTGCTGCATAAAATCGGAAGCAAAAACAAAGTTATTCAGCTCTTCATTGTCCGAATGCAAAATATCCTTTTTGGTGCCGGTCCACCAATTTCTTCCCTGATGTACAAATAAAATATTATCGCCGATCTCTAAAACCGAATTCATGTCGTGCGTAATAACGATGGTGGTGATCTTAAACTCTTCGGTAATATCTTTTATCAAATTATCAATAACAATGGATGTTTTTGGGTCGAGACCCGAGTTGGGTTCATCGCAAAACAAATATTTAGGATTGTTGGAAATAGCTCTTGCCAATGCCGCGCGTTTTTTCATACCACCACTAAGCTCGGCAGGGTAAAGCGAATTACGGTTTTCCAATTTTACTTTTGATAAACAAAAATTAACCCGTTCCTCTTTTTCTTCTTCACTTAAGTGCGTGTACATATCGAGCGGAAATTTCACATTCTCTTCCAATGTCAACGAATCAAATAATGCGCCACCCTGAAACAGCATGCCAATTTCTTTTCTTACTTCCTGCTTTTGTTTAGAATCCATTGCTGTAAAATCACGGTTATCGTATAGCACCGAACCGCTATTAGGCTGATGCAATCCTACCATTAATTTCAAAATGGTGGTTTTTCCCGAACCGCTTTCTCCGATCACTAGATTGGTCTTCCCTTCGTAAAAATTAAATGAAATATCCTCTACAATGGTTCGCGGGCCAAAACTCTTAGTTATGTTCTTAATCTCTATCATTTAACCAACATTAATTGTGTAATTACCAGGTTAGACGTTAAGATCAAAATACTATTATATACCACCGATTTGGTGCTTGATTTTCCAACTTCTAACGCCCCTCCTACTGTATGGTAGCCATGATAAGCCGAAACAGAAGTGATAATAAACGCGAACACAACGGTTTTAGTTAACGCGTAAACAATGTTAAACGGAATAAAAAAGGATTGTATACCATAAATATATTCGTATGAGGTACAAGCGCCGGTGCCAATTCCCATAATATAACCGCCTAAAATTCCCAAAAACATGCTAATGATAATTAGGAAAGGATTGATGAACATGGCGGCGGCTATTTTTGGAAGAATTAAATATCCGGCCGAATTTATTCCCATTATTTCTAAAGCGTCAATTTGTTCGCTGATGCGCATAGTACCAATTTCGGAGGCAATATTTGAGCCTACTTTCCCTGCTAGGATTAAACTGACAATGGTTGGCGAAAATTCAAGAACAATTCCTTCTCTTGTTCCTAATCCAACCGCGTAAAGCGGTATTAAGGGGCTAGTAAAGTTGTAAGCAGCCTGAATAGTTAGTACGCCTCCCATAAAAACCGAAATTACCGCAATGAGCCATAGAGAGCCAATACCCAGACTATTCATCTCGTAAATGATCTGCCGGAAGTACATGGAAAATTTTTCGGGCTTCCGAAAAACCTTAGCCAACAGCATAAAATAACGCCCAATATGGAAAAACGGGTTCATCTTTATATGCTACTAAGTTACTAAGAAATTGCGTAAATTTG
This sequence comes from Bacteroidia bacterium, assembly GCA_044229775.1. Taxonomy (GTDB): domain Bacteria; phylum Bacteroidota; class Bacteroidia; order B-17B0; family Aurantibacillaceae; genus JAHEYG01. The sequence goes on along the minus strand of JBGASH010000001.1, from coordinate 57,945 downwards.
AATTAATAAAGCGCCATGTTAAAACCCCTATTTAGATATAAGATCTTGCTTTTTGCCTGCTTAATGGGTGGCGCTATACTTTTTTCTGAATGCCATACCAAAAACAAGTGTTTTGGTTGTCCGGGTATGATGAAAAAGAAAAAAGTGAGAAGGAGTTCTAAAGGTTCTATTTAACTAGTTCTATCCTTAAAAATAAAGCGGTTTATTTTCTTGTGAAAGATCAATGCCATTAAACAACCGAACGAATTGGCAACAAAATCCTGCCAATCGGCACTGCGTTCGCTAAAAACTTTTGCCTGCATTACCTCTAAGAGCCCGCCATAAATTATAGCTGCAACACCGTATACGAATACAAAATAGCCCGGATGTTGGTGCAAAAAAATACCAGCGCAAGCTAAACTAACCAACACAAAAAATATTCCGGCATGTACCCATTTGTCGAAACTCAATAACTCCAACCACGATGGCGATGGAATAAATCTTCCGGGCATTGAACACAAACCAAAAATGATCAAAGCCCAAATAAAGGTGAGTTTGTAAGGATGATGCGTTATTAATTTTCTAATCATAAAAAAACCCTTCCGTTTCAGAAAGGGCTATATTTTATTGGCAGGAAAAGGTCCCAGCCGCTTATGCTCCTATTAGTTTTTTATAAGCATCGGCCGATAAAAGATCGTTTACCTCAGCAGGATTATCAACGCTCATTTTAATAAGCCATCCTTTTCCGTAAGGATCGTTATTAACGCTTTCGGGCGCCGAATCAATGTCTTTATTTGCTTCGATCACCTTACCGCTTATTGGCATGAAAAGATCCGAAACGGTTTTAACCGCTTCAATTGTTCCAAATACTTGTTCTTTTGCGATGGTTTCACCAAGACCGGTAATATCAACGTAAACAATATCCCCTAATTCTTTTTGCGCGAAATCGGTAATGCCCACCAAGGCTTCTTTACCATTTACTTTTACCCACTCGTGGTCTTTGGTGTATTTTAGATCTGCCGGAAAATTCATATTAAATAGTTTTGGCAAATATACTATTTATTTGATACGCCCGTTTTACCGGTTTAAAAAAACTTTTATAACAGGTCGTTGGCCAGATTTGCCAGCTCGCTTCTTTCGCCTTTTTCAAGGGTAATGTGAGCGTATAACTCCCGACCTTTTACTTTTTCTATCAAATAACTTAAGCCGTTACTTTGTGCGTCAAGATAAGGCGTATCAATTTGGTGAACATCGCCGGTAAAAATGATCTTCGTGTTTTCGCCCGCTCTGGTAATAATGGTCTTTACTTCGTGAGGGGTTAAATTCTGTGCTTCGTCCACTATAAAGAACACGTTACTTAAACTTCGTCCGCGAATATAAGCTAAAGGACAAACCACCAGCTTCTGACTCTCTACCATTTCATTAAGTTGCTTGTGCTCTTTGTCTTTTTCATTAAATAAACTGCGAATGTATTTTAAATTATCCCAAAGCGGCTCCATATATGGGTTTAATTTCGAATTCACATCGCCCGGTAAATAGCCAATGTCTTTGTTGCTTAACGGTACTATAGGTCTTGCCAAATAGATCTGATGATAATTCCGGCGTTGTTCCAATGCGCCCGCTAATGATAATAACGTTTTTCCGGTACCGGCAACGCCTTGTATGCTCACCAGTTTTATATCGGGATTCATGATCGCGTCTAATGCAAAAGCCTGCTCGGCATTTTTTGGAATGACGCCAAAGGCTGCGGTCTTTACTACGCGCTTGAAACTTTCATCTTCTTTGTTATAGCGTGCCAAAACCGATTGCGATCCGTTCTTTAAAACATAATAATGATTTGGAAGGGCCGCGTTCCTTTTCAAAATTTCCTTAGCACCACTCGTTCCTTTTTGATAAATATTGGCTATCTTATCGTGAGCCACTTTTTGCACTTCGCTTTTTCCGGTATATAATTCATCAACCGTTTTAATTTTTCCGGTCTCGTAATCTTCGGCGTGCAAATTCAGCGATTTTGCCTTAATTCTTAAATTAACATCTTTGGTAATAAGCACCACTTTCCTCCCGGGATGGGTTTCGGCCAAATATAATGCGGTATTTAATATACGGTGATCGGCCTTTTTTTCATCAAACACCTTACAAGCATCAATTTTCGAATGCTGTTTAAGTTCTATCTTAAAATACCCGTGCGACTTACCATTAATGTTGGTCCAGTCCTGTAACGAATTTTTTCCTGATAACCGGTCGAGATACCTGGTAAATTCGCGCGCGGCAAAATTCTTGGTATCGTTACCTTTTTTAAAATTATCCAGTTCTTCTAAAACTGTGATCGGAATTACCACATCGTGTTCCTTAAAGTTCTTAATGGCCGTGTGGTCGTAGATGATTACTGAAGTGTCGAGTACAAATATTTTTCTGTTCTCAGTACTTTTAGCAGCGGGACTTTTTACCATGCTTTAAATAATAATTTCAATAAAACTATTTTATTAATTGCTTGCATTTTTTGCATTCTCCTTTTTTAATAAACATGCCTTTGTTAAATCAACTTTCTATAATTCGCTGCTGCCTGTTTTTCAACACATTGAGAAATTGGTGGCTTTAAAACCCTCTTTAAGCTAAAGTTGAGATGCCTAAATAGGTTTTTCATTGCTTTATTGCTAGCTTTAATGCTCTAAAAATTGATCTTGCTATGAAAAGGGTTGTTCTGTTGAGTCTTTTTACGATTAGTTTTTTTCAGATCAGTGCTCAAAAGTGGGTGGATATGATGCTGGACCCTAAAGCTAATTTTTACGATATTAAAAAGGAATTTGATGCTTATTGGAAAGACCAGCCTTACGAACGCGGCCATGGTTATAAACAATTTTTACGCTGGGCGCACATGGTTGAACCACGCGTTTATCCAAGTGGTAATATGGAAAATGCTTCCCGGGCCAAAGCTTACGAAGAATTTCAAAAATATTTGCTCGCCCAGCCACACGGAAAATACCAAACCGCTACACCAAGTTCCACAACTGCTAACTGGACACCGTTAGGTCCTTATGGCTCTCCGGTTAACGGCGATGCCGGCCGTTTGCAGTGCATTCGTTTTATGCCCGGTAATTCCAATATAATTTTTGTGGGAACCGCTGCCGGCGGCTTATGGCGTTCGGTTGATAACGGCGCCACCTGGACCACCAACACCGATCAGTTACCATCGCTGGGGGTTTCGGATATTGCCGTTGTTCCTACCAATACTAACGTTATGTATTTGGCTACCGGCGATAACGATGCGGGCGATACCAAATCAGTGGGCGTTTTAAAATCAACTGATGGAGGCAATACATGGAACACCACCGGATTAAGCTGGGCCGTTATGCAGGCAAATAAGATCGCGCGACTTTTAACCAACCCGTTAAATGCCAACGAAGTTATTGCGGCAACTTCTATAGGTGTTTATCGCACATTGAATGCCGGTGTAACCTGGAGCCTCACCTTATCGGGAGGTTTTACCGATGCCGAATACCGCCCGGGTGATACCACTACCATTTACGTTTGCGGTGGTGGAAATTTTTACAAATCCACTAATGGCGGCGCCAGTTTTTCGGGCGTAGCATTGCCATTCTCTCAATTTCTTAATCGCACAGCTATAGCCGTAACCCCTGCCGATCAAAATTACGTTTATGTGTTGGGTAGTGATAATAGTAATGGTTTTGGAGGCTTGTACCTTTCCAATAATTCAGCCACATCATTTACAATAATGTCAAATACGCCCAATATCTTCGATTGGAGCACCAACGGATCCGGCACCGGTGGACAAGGATGGTATGATCTGGCTATTGGGGCTTCTCCTACCAATAAAAATGAAATTATCTGTTCGGGCGTCAATACCTGGAAATCTACCGACGCCGGTGTTAACTGGACACTTAACACACATTGGTATGGCGGTGGCGGCAAACCTTACGTTCATGCCGATTGCCACGACATTATCTATGTAAATGGCACTACGTGCTACGCAGGAACCGATGGTGGAATTGCCAGAACAACCAATGGCGGCACAACCTGGACCACGATTAACGGCACAATGAATATTTCTCAGCAATACCGAATGGGACTTTCTGCTTCTTCACCTTCTGTTATTATTACAGGTCATCAGGATAATGGTAGTAATTTATTAAATGGCACTACCTGGACAGAAGTTTATGGCGGTGATGGGATGGATTGTTTTGTGGACTGGGGCAATAATAATAACCTGGTTGCATCTATATATTATGGCGCTTTTTATTTTTCAAATGATGGTGGTGCTAACTTTAGCCAGATCACAAATGGTTTAAGCGGCTCTGCCGACTGGATCGCGCCAATTGTTCAGGATCCATTAAGTCAAACGGTATTTTATTGTGGGTACGAACAGGTTTTTAAAACTAATAGTCAGGGTGCTTCGTGGACCCAACTGGGTACAATTAATGGCGGAGGACCTATTAAACACATTGCTGTTTCACCGTCAAACACCAATTACATTTATGCCGCTCGATTCAGTTCATTATTCAAAACAAACAACGGCGGAATTACCTGGGGAAATATTACCTCAAACTTACCGGTAGGCACGGCCGAAATTACAGGAATCGCGATCGATAACACCAATCCTAATAATGTATATATCACTTTATCGGGCTATTCTGCAGGCAACAAAGTATTTTATTCTAACAATGGTGGCGCAACCTGGACCAATTACTCTACGGGTTTGCCTAATATTCATACAAATTGTATTGTTTATCAAAAGAACAGTCCGGGTATTGTTTATGTTGGAACGGATCTTGGTGTTTATTACCGTGAAATGAGTATGGGTTCGTGGATTCCGTTTATGGCCGGACTTCCCAATGTAATTGTTGACGATCTGGAGATCTATTATCCAACAAAGAAACTAAGGGCGGCAACCTATGGTCGTGGAACATGGGAAACAGATCTTTATAGTAATCCAGGGGCTCCACCAACAGCATTTTTCACCAATTCTTATAAAAGTGCTTGTATCAACGTGCCGTTTCAATTTAAAGATGTTTCTTCCAATTCTCCAACCAGTTGGGCATGGAGTTTTCCGGGTGGATCGCCGGCGTCTTCTACGGTGCAAATTCCAAGTGTAACTTATACCGCTACCGGGATATATACTATTACTTTGGTTTCAACCAATACTGTTGGCACAAGTACTCCCTACACTGAAACCATTTCGGTTTTTAATCCGCCAACCGCTACTTCGGTCAATGATAGTATTTGTATTGGAAGTGTTGGGTCTCCTACTGTAAACACCAATGCTACTTTGATCACCTGGCCCGATGGACAAACCGGACCAACTCCACTTTTTACCCCTACTGTTACAACGGCTTATAATTATACAGCCGCAATTGGCGCCTGTGAGGTTATTGGTAGTGCAACCGTAGTTGCTACGCCTGTTCCGCCTACACCAACGGTTGTTATTACAGGCAGTGTTTTAACTTGCAACTTTGCGGCCGGGTATCAGTGGTATTTTAATGGCGGACCCATATTAGGCGCTACGGGCCAGTCATATACTATTACCAGCGATGGTTGGTACAGCGTTTGGGTAGATAATGGTTTTGGATGTAAAGCCTCGTTAACGCCATTTTTCGTAAGTCTTTCGGGCATAAAGGAATTTGTGGTTTTTAGCGGACTCGAAATTTCTCCTAATCCTGCTAAAGACGCATTAAATATTGGTTTTAAAGCTGGTTTCGATAAGGAAGTAAGTTATAACATTAACAATATGTTTGGTCAAACCCTTAAAAGCGGAAAAATAGTGCCTTTAAAAGGTGAAAAGAACAGGTTATTTTTAGACGGACTAACGGATGGGGCGTATATCTTAAGCCTTTCATCTGATGAGATTTCGGTTAAATATAAATTTATTAAACAATAGCTTTTTTTTAGCTAAAATCTTTGATGATTTACATAAAAATAGTTAATCTTACATCTTGATTTTAATGATCGTGTTATGGGATTAACCAATTCGCCTACCGCTTATTTACCAATTTTTTTAATGTTTCTTGTTGCGCTTGGTTTTGTGGTTACAACTATGGTTGCCACGCATTACTTAGGTCCAAAACGTAAAACAAAGATCAAGCTTGATTCCTTTGAGTGCGGTATTGAAAGTGAAGGGAACGCCCGTACCCCTTTTTCCATAAAATATTTTTTGGTGGCTATTTTATTCGTGTTGTTTGATGTGGAAGTAATTTTTATGTATCCATGGGCAGTTAATTTTAAAGAGCTGGGTATGATCGGCGTAATAGAGGTTTTCTCTTTCATCATTCTGTTATTGGTTGGATTTTATTACATGCTTTCAAAAAAAGCCATTAAGTGGGAAGAATAATTTGAAAGTACGAAATACGAATTAGAAAATGGGAAAAGAAATTATAAAACGCACAAAACTTGAGATCGCTAAAAGTCCTGCCGGATTGGAAGGCCCTGGTTTTTTTGCAACTAAACTAAACGATGTTATCGGTTTAGCCCGCGCTAATTCGCTTTGGCCGTTGCCTTTTGCCACTTCCTGTTGTGGAATTGAATTTATGGCAACCATGGCCAGCGATTACGATCTTGCCCGTTTTGGTTCTGAGCGTTTAAGTTTTTCTCCCCGCCAAGCGGATATGTTAATGGTAATGGGCACCATCGCCAAAAAAATGGGACCAACCTTACGACAAGTATATGAGCAAATGGCCGAACCCCGTTGGGTTTTATCGGTTGGCGCTTGCGCCAGTAGTGGTGGCATTTTTGACACTTACAGTGTGTTACAAGGCATCGACCGTATTATTCCGGTAGATGTTTACGTGCCAGGTTGTCCACCACGTCCTGAACAAATCATTGAAGGACTATTAAAAATTAAAGAATTAGCAAAGAACGAATCGCTTCGAAGAAGAAATTCGGAAGAGTATAGAAAACTGATGAATAGTTACGGCATTGAGTAATGGATAAACAGGAGTTATTAAATAATATCAATCAAAAGTTAACCGAACAGTTCCACGGAAGCGTAGAACACACTGAATTATCTTATGATTTTCCTGTTTTTACAATTAATAAAGAAAAAATTCACGAGGTACTTTCTTTCTTAAAAAATGACCCAGAGCTGAATTTTCATTTTCTTACTGATCTAACCGGCATACAAACACCCGACGAAAAACATTTAGGCGTGATCTATCATTTACACAACATGCCAAAGAATTATCGGATCAGAGTTAAAGCTTTTTTCCCAATCACTCATCCCGAAATTCCAACCGCCGTTGATCTTTGGGCCGGCGCCAATTGGATGGAAAGAGAGACCTACGATTTTTTTGGTGTAAAATTCAAAGGGCATCCTAACTTAAAACGCATTTTAAATGTGGATGAGATGGATATTTTCCCATTGAGAAAAGAATATCCTTTAGAAGATCAGAGCCGCGATGATAAAAGCGATAAAATGTTTGGAAGATAAATGAGCAAGAAAGAGAACATAAAAAATATTACTGCCGAGGATATAGAAGAAAAAGAATATTCTACGCTTAATCTTGGGCCAACGCATCCGGCTACGCATGGTATCTTTCAGAATATTCTGAAAATGGATGGCGAGATCATTCATGAAGCTACGCCAACCGTAGGTTATATCCACCGTGCATTTGAAAAATTAGCTGAGCGTCGTCCGTATTATCAAATTACAACACTTACCGATCGTCTAAACTATTGTTCTTCCCCTATTAATAATATGGGATGGCACATGACGGTTGAAAAATTAATTAAAGCCGAAATTCCAAAACGTGCACAGTACATGCGTGTCATCATTATGGAACTATCGCGTATTGCCGATCACCTTATTTGTAATTCTGTTATTGGCGTAGATACCGGAGCTATGACCGGTTTTTTATATATTTTCCAATGGCGCGAAAAGGTTTACGACATTTTTGAATCCATTTGCGGTGCCCGATTAACCACAAACATTGGTCGCATTGGCGGATGGGATAAAGACTGGTCGCCGAAAACATGGGATCTTATTAAGTCATTTGTAAAAGAATATCCTAAAGCGCTTACTGAATTCACCAATTTATTAGAGCGCAATAAAATTTTTATGGACCGCACCGTTAATTGCGGGCCTATCAGCGCCGATATGGCCTTGCAATACAGTTTTACCGGACCAAATCTTCGTGCAGCTGGCGTGGATTATGATGTTAGAGTGATGAATCCGTATTCTTCTTATGAAGATTTTCAATTCATTGTTCCGGTTGGTACCAGCGGCGATACGTACGATCGTTTTATGGTAAGACAACAGGAAATGTGGGAGTCGCTTAAAATTATTGAGCAGGCCATCAAAAATATTCCCGATGGAAAACCACATGCCGATATTCCCGATTTTTATTTGCCGCCTAAAGAAGAAGTTTATAACAACATGGAAGCTTTGATCTATCATTTTAAAATTGTGATGGGTGAAACAGATGTTCCAAAAGGGGAAGTTTATCATTGTGTGGAAGGTGGTAACGGTGAATTAGGATTTTATTTAGTAAGTGATGGTGGCCGCGCGCCATTCCGTTTACATTTCCGCAGGCCTTGTTTTATTTATTATCAGGCCTATCCCGAAATGATAAAAGGAAGCATGTTGAGTGATGCCATTATTACCATGAGTAGTATGAACGTTATTGCAGGAGAATTAGATGCTTAAAGAATTAAGAATGTTGAATTAAAATTAATATTGTTAGGGTACCGGATCTACGAACTCCGAACCCCCAACTACGAACTAACATGGGAGCAGAAGTACACGGAACACAAACATTTGATAAAAAGAAGAGAACAGAATTAAAGTTCAGCGATGCCGCTATGGCAGACGTGAAAGAAATTATTTCTCACTATCCTCCTGAAAAAATAAAATCTGCTTTGCTTCCTGTATTACACATTGCGCAGGCCGAATTTGGCGGATGGTTAAGTCCTGAAACAATGGATTACGTAGCCGAAGTTTTAAAAATAAAACCCATAGAGGTTTTTGAAGTAGCTTCTTTTTATACCATGTTCCATTTAAAGCCCGTAGGAAAATGTACTTTCGAAGTATGTCAAACTTCCTCGTGCTGGTTAAATGGCGCCGAAGACATTGTAAAACACATTGAGAAAAAATTAAATATTAAAGTAGGAGAAACCACTAAAGACGGTATGTTCACTTTAAAAACAGCCGAATGTTTAGGTTCTTGCGGTACCGCCCCCATGTTACAGTGTGGCGCGAGTTATCACGAAAATCTTACTTTCGAAAAAGTGGACGCTCTCATTGAAAAATACAGAAGCGAGAACCGGTTAAGAAGTTATACCGACAGAGATTATAAAAACACATTATGAAAAATAAATCCAGCTCCCTCTCCAAAGGAGAGGGCGGGGGGTGAGGCTAATGGGGAAAAAACTTTTAATACATAACGATAAGGTTCCAAACATTCACACGCTGGAAGTGTACCGCGCACATGGTGGTTACGCTTCGGTGGAGAAAGCATTGAAAAACATGACCCCCGATCAGGTGACCGATGAAGTAAAAAAATCGGGTTTACGCGGACGAGGTGGTGCCGGTTTCCCTACCGGATTAAAATGGAGTTTCCTCGCAAAACCGGAAGGCGTTCCAAGATATTTGGTTTGTAATGCGGATGAGTCGGAGCCGGGCACATTTAAAGACCGTTATTTAATGGAAGTGATCCCTCATGCTTTGATTGAAGGAATGATCACTTCTTCTTATGCACTCGGCGCAAAAACCTCTTACATCTACATACGTGGCGAATATTTTTATGTGGCGCGCATTTTAGAAACCGCCATCAAAGAAGCTTACGCGGCGGGATGGTTAGGAAAAAATATTTTAGGAACTAATTTCTCGCATGATTGTTACGTGCAAGTGGGAGGCGGCGCTTATATTTGCGGCGAAGAAACCGGATTGTTAGAATCGTTAGAAGGTAAGCGCGGTAATCCACGCATCAAACCACCCTTCCCTGCTGTTGCCGGATTATGGGGTTGTCCTACTGTGGTTAATAACGTTGAGACCATAGCGGCAGTTTGCCCTATTGTAATGATGGGTGGCGAAGAATACGCGAAGATCGGAATTGGTAAATCAACCGGTACAAAATTGATCTCTGCTTCGGGACACATCAATAAACCGGGTACATACGAAATTGAATTAGGAATTCCGGTTGAGGAATTTATTTATAGTGAAGAATATTGCGGCGGTATCCGTCATGGTAAAAAATTAAAAGCAGTGGTGGCCGGTGGTTCTTCCGTTCCTATTCTACCTACCGAATTAATTTTAAAAACTGCCAAAGGCGAACCGCGTTTAATGACTTACGAAAGTTTATCGGATGGCGGATTTCAAACCGGCACCATGTTAGGTTCAGGTGGATTCATTGTAATGGATGAGGATACTAGCATTGTAAAGAATTTATTTACGTTCACGCGTTTCTATCATCACGAAAGTTGCGGACAATGTTCGCCTTGCCGCGAGGGAACTGGATGGATGGAGAAAATATTAAAGAAGTTTTTAAATGGGACAGCTACCGAGGCCGATGTTGAATTGCTTTGGGATATACAAAGTAAGATAGAAGGAAAAACCATTTGTCCATTGGGTGAAGCAGCGGCCTGGCCGGTAGCCGCGGCTATCCGCCATTTTAAACACGAGTTTCTGGAAATAGCTAAGAGTAAAAAGTTCAATGACGTAAGTCATTATGATAAGAAGTATAAAAAAGTAATGGCTTAATAAAGTCAAGAGAAGTTAATTCAAAAGTCAAAAGGTTGAACGTTCTTTCAAATGGGGTATGATAAAGATATAAAGGATTGGACGCTGGATTTTGCCGTATTGATGGTAAAGTTTTCGATAGAATTAAAAAAGAATAATGTTGATTTTGATGTAATATCGCAAGTCAGAAGAAGCGGAACATCAATTGGAGCGAATGTGCGAGAAGCAAAAGCAAGTAGTTCAAGAAAAGAACTGACCCGGTTTTACGATATTGCCCTTAGATCGGCAAACGAAACAGGTTATTGGATGGCAGTTATTAAAAAAGGATATGATTATAGTTCCAAAAAGGAACAGGAAATAATAAAGGAATTAGAACAAATTGAAAAAGTATTAGCAAAAATAATAGTCAATTTAAAAAAGGAGTAGCCCTCTTTTGAATTTTGACTTAAAAACTTTTGACTTAACGATGAAAGTTACGATCGACGGAATAGAAATTGATGTACCAAAAGGTACCACCATTCTTCAGGCGGCGCGCATGATCGGTCCGGAGGTTGCTCCGCCTGCCATGTGTTATTATACCAAATTAAAAACAAGCGGTGGTTATTGCCGTACTTGTATTGTAAAAGTATCTAAAGGCTCTACTGCTAATCCAAACCCAATGCCTAAACCGGTTGCTTCGTGCCGTACAGAAGTAATGGATGGTATGGAGGTGCAAAATTTTACTTCTCCCGAAATTGTTGAAGCGCGTAAAGGTGTTGTGGAATTTTTATTGATCAATCACCCGCTCGACTGTCCGGTTTGTGATCAGGCGGGTGAATGTAAATTGCAGGATCTTGGTTACGAGAATGGATCAGCTAAAACACGTTACGAATTTAAACGCCGGGAGTACGAGATGATCGACATAGGCGACAAAATTAAATTACACATGACGCGTTGCATTTTATGTTACCGTTGTGTAAAGGTGGCCGAACAAATTACCGATAACCGCGTACACGGCGCCATTCACAGAGGTGATGCAGCTGAGATCTCTACTTATATTGAAAAAGCCATTAATAACGATTTTTCAGGTAACGTGATCGATGTTTGTCCGGTTGGGGCCTTAACCGATAAAACATTCCGCTTTAAACAGCGTGTATGGTTTACCAAGCCGGTAGATGCCCACCGTAAGTGCGATAAGTGTTCCGGTAAAACACGCGTGTGGTTAAAAGGCGAAGAAGTGCTTCGCGTTACCGCCCGTAAAGATCAGTGGGATGAGGTTGAAGAATTCATTTGTAATTCTTGCCGTTTCGATCATAAAAAGAAATCTGACTGGGTAATAGAAGGGCCTTCACATATCAATCGCCATTCCGTTATTTCTCAAAATCATTACGAACATTTAAATCAACTTAAGGTAGAAGCCATGAAGCATCAAAAAGCTTTAGGGTTTATGCCTATAGATAAGAGACCATAATTATATATGTTGACATTTTTAATATATAAAGGAATAATTTGCGTTTGTGTATTCGGACTTTCGCTCGGCGTTGCAGCGTATGCAACGTTATGGGAAAGAAAGTTCGCTGCATTCTTACAAGATCGTGTTGGTCCCGATAAGGCCGGCCCATGGGGATTATTACAACCTTTAGCTGATGGTGGTAAAATGTTCTTTAAAGAAGAGATCATTCCAAATGTATCCAATCGTTTCTTATTCATATTAGGTCCAAGTTTGTTCATGGTCACCTCGTTAATGACCGGCTCTGTTATTCCATGGTGTAAAGACGTGAGCATTGCCGGAAAAGTTTATTCTATGCAGATCACCGATATTAATATTGGCGCTTTGTATTTGTTAGGTGTTGCTTCTATTGGCGTTTATGGCATCATGATCGGAGGCTGGGCTTCCAATAATAAATTTGCCTTGCTCGGCGCCATTCGCGCGTCATCACAAATGATCTCTTATGAGATCGCCATGGGTATTTCATTGATCGCTTTAATTATTACTGCCGGCGGCACCCTTAGCTTACGAGAGATCATTGAGCAACAAGATGCTGGCTGGTGTAATTTTGTGTATCAACCTTTAGGCTTTTTAATTTTCTTCATATGCGCTTTAGCGGAGACCAATCGCGCGCCTTTTGACCTGCCGGAGTGCGAAAGTGAATTAGTAGGTGGTTATCATACCGAGTATTCCTCCATGAAATTAGGATTATTCTTATTTGCTGAATACATCAACATGTTCATTTCTTCGGCTATCATGGCCGGATTTTATTTTGGCGGATATAATTTCCCTTTCGCCGCGGAACTTTACGATGCCATGGGATTACAGGATGGTTCTAAATGGATAGGCATCATCGGCTTTGGCGCTTATTTCACAAAAATATTCTTATTCATTTGTTTGTTCATGTGGGTACGCTGGACCTTGCCGCGTTTCCGTTACGATCAATTAATGAATTTAGGTTGGAAAATTTTATTGCCTCTGTCGTTATTGAACTTAGCCATTACCGTGGTGGTTGAATACTTTAGAGGGCATATTACATTTTAAGATGAAAAAGGCATTAAAAATCATAGGAATGGCGGCCATGAGTATGTTAGAAGCGGGTGAGTTCTATTTTATTTTAATTATTTCGATCATATCCATATTTAAAAAATAAGCATGCAGTTAACCAACAGAAGTAAAGTAGTTTCTAACAAAGAACAATCGTTCTCGGAAAGATTATACTTGCCCGGAATTGCTAAAGGCATGTTAATTACCTTAAGCCATCTTTTCAAAAGAAGAGCTACGGTAAAATATCCCGATGAACAACGCCCCAGGGCGGAGGTTTATCGCGGACAACATGTTTTAAAACGCGATGATAATGGTGCTGAAAGATGTACTGCCTGTGGTTTATGCGCGGTTGCTTGTCCGGCTGAAGCCATTACCATGGAAAGCGCCGAGCGTAAAAAAGGCGAAGAGCATTTATACAGAGAAGAAAAATACGCACGCACATACGAAATAAACATGTTGCGTTGTATCTTTTGTGGTTTGTGCGAAGAAGCTTGTCCGAAAGAAGCTATATTTTTAACCGACAGAATTGTGGATACCGAATATGAGCGCGAAGATTTTGTATATGGCAAAGATAAATTGGTAGAAAAAATGGCTGAGCGTATCGACGTAAGCAAGAGACAAACATTGGAAGTAGCGGAATTCAAAAAAATTACGGGACTAAAACACAATGAGTTATTTGACGATAAAAAATTAAACAAAGGTAAAAAGCATTAACAAGTATGTTACTAGGTTATACAATTACACAATGGTTATTTGGGGTTCTCTCCTTCTTAGCCATTTTATTTGCCTTGATGGTGGTATTCAGTCGTAACCCCGTTAATAGCGTGTTGTATTTAGTGCTCACCTTCTTTTGTATTGCCGGACATTATTTATTATTGAATGCGCAATTTTTAGCAGTTGTACACATTGTGGTTTACGCAGGTGCCATCATGGTGCTCTTCCTCTTTGTGATCATGCTTATGAATTTAAATGAGGATACAGAACCTCAGCGCACTTGGCTTAGTAAGATCATTGCCGCTGTTGCTGGAGGCATGTTGTTGTTTGTAATGGTAGGTTCCTTAAAAGGTGCTGGCGAATTACAAATTAGCCAATACGGCCACGGGCAAATAGGCCTGGTTAAAAATTTAGGAATGGTATTGTTTAAGGATTTTTTATTCCCGTTCGAAATTGCCTCTATACTTTTGCTTGCCGCATTAGTAGGTGCTATTATGATCGGGAAAAAAGATGCAAAGTAAATTGAACGAAAAATGTTAAACGGAATATCCATAAATTATTACTTACTGCTTAGCGCAGTATTATTCATCATTGGCGCGGTTGGGGTAATGGCACGCCGTAACTCCATTATTATCTTTATGTGTATTGAGCTAATGCTGAATGCCGTTAATTTATTATTGGTAGCGTTCTCTACTTTACACAACGATGCGTCAGGACAAGTATTTGTGTTTTTCGTTATGGCAGTAGCTGCCGCTGAAGTAGCGGTGGGTTTAGCGATATTAAGTATGATCTACAGAAACATTAAAAGTATTGATACGGATCTATTAAGTAAATTGAAACAGTAAAATAATTTATGATCAAATTAATTGGCCTTGTTCCCTTGTTTCCACTGATCGGATTTTTGATCAATGGTTTTTTTGGGAAAAAAATGAGTAAAGGAATGTCGGGCACTATTGCCTGTCTTTCGGTGCTGGCATCTTTCATTGTTGCTGTACTTGCTTTTGTTGAGTTGCAGCATTCTGCCAATAAAACACACATCATTACTTTGTTTTCGTGGATCAATTCCGATACCTTAAAAATTCCGTTTGAGTTCTTATTTGATCCTTTGTCTTCCGTATTCTTGCTCATCATTACCGGTATTGGTTTTTTAATTCACATTTACTCTACCGGTTACATGCATGATGATGACGGTTTTTCACGCTTCTTTACCTACTTAAACTTATTCGTGTTCTTTATGTTGTTGTTGGTTTTAGGCAACAACTACTTAATATTATTTGTGGGTTGGGAAGGTGTTGGACTTTGCTCTTATTTGTTGATCGGATTCTGGTTCAAGAATACCGCTTACAACAACGCAGCGCGAAAAGCTTTTGTGATGAACCGCATTGGTGATCTTGGGTTTTTGTTAGGTATCATTTTAAT
This sequence comes from Bacteroidia bacterium, assembly GCA_044229775.1. Classification (GTDB taxonomy): domain Bacteria; phylum Bacteroidota; class Bacteroidia; order B-17B0; family Aurantibacillaceae; genus JAHEYG01. The sequence goes on along the minus strand of JBGASH010000001.1, from coordinate 42,634 downwards.
TTTTATCACTTACGGCAGCATTTCATTTGGCGAAGTGTTTTCTAAGGCAGGCGTTAGTAGTCATGCTACCGTAACAACCATTGCCTTATTATTATTTATTGGTGCCATGGGTAAAAGCGCCCAGATCCCATTATACACCTGGTTACCTGATGCCATGGCGGGTCCTACTCCGGTTTCTGCTTTGATCCACGCCGCTACAATGGTTACTGCCGGTATTTACATGGTGGTGCGCTCCAATGTTTTTTATTCCATTTCCGAAACCGCTTCAGAAGTTGTTGCCATCGTTGGTGTAGCCACAGCGTTATTCGCTGCAACCATTGGCTTGCTTCAAAACGATATTAAAAAAATTCTGGCCTACTCTACCGTTTCTCAATTAGGATTAATGTTTTTAGGGTTAGGGGTTGGCGCCTACAGCTCTTCGGTATTTCACGTAACTACTCACGCTTTCTTTAAAGCCTTACTATTCCTCGGCGCCGGTTCGGTTATTCACGCTATGGGAGGTGAGCAGGACGTTAGAAAGATGGGCGGATTAAAAGGAAAAATAAAGATCACTTACATTACCATGTTGCTCGGCACAATTGCCATCAGTGGTATTCCACCGTTCTCCGGATTCTTCAGTAAAGATGAGATCCTAGCCCATGTTTACGAACACAGCAAGGTTTTGTGGTTCTTCGGGACGGTGACATCCATGTTAACCGCGTTCTATATGTTCCGGATGTTGTTCTTAACCTTTTGGGGAAGTTTCCGCGGCACGCACGAACAAGAACATCATTTGCACGAGTCGCCAAAATCAATGACCATTCCATTAATGGTGTTAGCGGCGCTCTCGGTATTGGGTGGCTTGTTGGGCTTACCTGAATTCTGGCATCAACATAACTGGATGGCCGATAACTTAAATCCCATTATCGCTTATAAAAACCCTAGCATCATGGAACACGATACAGAGTGGATGCTAATGGGCTTGGCCGTTGTTGCCGCAGGAGCAGTCATTTATTTTGCCTATTCCATGTTCGTTACTAATGGCGTGTTACCAGAAAACAAAGAAGAAAAATTAAAGCCTTGGCAAAAGATCATTTATAATAAATATTATGTGGATGAGTTCTATGATGCCGTGATACGCAAGCCGCTTGACATGGTATCCAAAGCTTTGTATAAATTTTTTGATACACAATTGATAGACGGCTTGGTAAATGGTGTAGGAAGTGGCGTTACAGGATTAGGAAGTTTAATACGTCAGTTGCAAACCGGAAATATTGGATTTTATGTGGTGAGCATGGTACTTGGCGTTATTTTGATTTTATTATTTACGTTTATTATATAGTAAGAAAGCATTTATGTTAACCGGTTTATTAATTATAATTCCTTTAGTTGCTTCGCTTCTGGTGTTCCTTACCAAAGGAAACATGGCGCGTACATTAGCGCTTGGAGCAGCTGTTGCTGAATTTGCCTTATCGCTTTATATCTATTTTGTTTATCGTCACCATCCGTATTCAACCGATTTCTCCTTAAACTGTACCTGGGTTAGATCGTTGGGCATTCATTTTTCGGTGGGACTCGATGGCATGGGATTATTGTTAGTGTTGCTAACCACCTTCCTGGTTCCCTTGATCATTCTTTCTTCTTTTACCACTACTTACGAAAAGCCCAATGCGTTTTACGGACTTATACTGTTAATGCAAATGGCGCTTGTTGGTGTGTTTGTAGCTAACGACGGATTTTTATTTTATGTATTCTGGGAATTGGCGCTTATACCTATTTATTTTATTTGTTTGCTTTGGGGTGGCGAGAACAGAGGCAAGATCACTTTCAAATTTTTTGTATACACTTTATTAGGTTCGTTGTTTATGTTGATCGGCTTGATCTATTTGTACAACAATACCGGTTTCGGAAGTGGCGTAAAATCGTGGGCTATTCAAGATCTGTATGCTGCCGGCCGTGGATTAGATGTTAATCAGCAAAGCGCTGTTTTCTGGATGATCTTTTTAGCGTTCGCCATAAAAATGCCGGTGTTCCCTTTTCACACATGGCAACCCGATACGTATGTTGTGGCGCCAACGCAAGGCACCATGTTATTATCGGGCATTATGCTTAAGATGGGAACCTTTGGGGTTATTAAATGGCTATTACCAATTGTGCCATTAGCTTTAGAAAAATGGGGTTATTTAGCAATAGGTATGTCGGCCGTAGGAATTGTTTACGCTTCCTGTATTGCCATCGTACAAAAAGATTTTAAACGTATGATCGCTTATTCATCCATTGCGCACGTTGGTTTAATTGCGGCGGGAATTTTATCGGCCAACCAGCAAGGCGTGCAAGGCGCGGTGATGCAAATGCTGGCCCACGGTGTTAACGTAGTAGGATTATTTTTGATCACCGATATTTTGATGCGCCATACCGGAACGCGTGACATAGATAAATTGGGCGGCATAAGAAATATGAACGGGCAATTCGCTGTTCTTTTCTTAATTGTTTTATTAGGCGCTGTTGCACTTCCTCTTACAAATGGTTTCGTTGGCGAATTTTTATTAATTAATGGCGTTTACCAATACAGTGCATGGGTGGCGGCTTTCGCGGGATTAACCGTTATACTTGGAGCCGTTTATATGTTGCGCGGTTATCAGGGCATAATGTTAGGGGAGAAGAATATTAATTTGGATGCCTTTGGTTCATTAGCCGGCAGCGATAAGGTTGTGTTATTAATTATTTGCGCCGTTATAATTGCATTTGGCGTATATCCAAAACCATTGAACGATCTTGCTGAACCAGCCGTTAAAGCTTTATTAAGCAATATGAAATAGGATTATGAAAGGATTACTTATTATAAGCGGATTAGGGATTTTAGCCATGCTGGCTGAAATATTCAAATTCAAAAAAATATTACTTCCGCTCGTACTGTTGGGTGTTATTGGTGCATACGTTGCCAATTTTATGGAATGGAACAACGGCTTTAGCATTGCTGCATTTAACAACATGATCGCATTTGATAAGATGGCCATCGCTTTTAGCGGAGTAATTTTAGCAACTGCTTTCTTCTGGTTCATTATGGCCAACGATTATTTTGAGAACGAAACAAGCATTGTTGATCATACCGCCCTTGTGTTGTTCGCTATTACCGGCGCTTTAATGCTTACCGCGTTTAAGAACATGACCACTTTATTTTTAGGAATAGAGATCATGAGTATTCCGCTTTATGTATTGGCCGCAAGCAAAAAGAAAGATGTAGCTTCAAACGAAGCGGGCTTCAAATATTTAATAATGGGGTCTTTTGCCAGTGGGTTCTTATTATTTGGAATTGCATTGATCTATGGCGCTACCGGAAGTTTTGATATCATGGAAATTCGCGCCAAAATTTCTTCTTATGCGCCAGGCACCATGCCGTTGTTCTTTTACGCAGGCATTATAATGCTTTTAATCGCTATGTGTTTTAAAGTATCGGCTGCTCCTTTTCACTTTTGGGCACCTGATGTGTATCAAGGTTCTCCTACCGTAATTACCGCGTTAATGAGCACCATTGTAAAAACGGCGGCTTTCGCTGCTATTTTACGGTTGTTCTTAATTGGTTTTGGCAGCGTTAGCGATCTGTGGACCGTTATTCTCTCGGTCATCATTGCCCTATCATTGATCATCTCCAATTTCAGCGCGGCCATGCAAACCAACGCCAAACGCATGTTGGCCTATTCAAGTATTAGCCATGCCGCCTTTATGTTAATGCTGGTACTGGCCAATCAGCGTTCAAATGCAACCTTAGGCGCCTTATTGTATTATTCGCTTGCTTATTCTATTGGATCTATTGCAGGCTTTACGGTTTTATATAATGTCACCAAAAAAGGCGACGAAACATTTGACGCCTTCAATGGCTTGGGTAAACGTAATCCCATGATGGCCGCTTGCATGGTGGTTGCCATGTTATCGTTAGCTGGAATTCCGGTTACGGCAGGTTTCTTTGCCAAGTATTTTGTTTTTACCATTATGATTGGCACATCTTATAAATGGCTCTTGATACTGGCCATTTTAACTTCGGCCGTTGGGGCTTATTACTATTTCAAAATAATTATTGCCATGTATTTTAAACCTGCAGCCGAAACTGAACCTGTTCCTATGGAACTATCTGGCAAAATGGTGGTGTTATTAACAACGCTTATTACTTTGGCCTTAGGTCTCGTTCCCGGCTTTGTTGCCGAAATGTTTTCGTTTTAAACTTTAATGTATTTCTATCCGGACAGTTTTGTCACGCCCCGATTGAAAACCAGAAAACTGGTTATTGATGATCAAAAAATATGGGCACGTTTTTTCGAAGATGATGCTACCCGTAAATTCTTTCCAAATACCGGTCTTGAAACCAATGAAGAAAGAGCAAAGGCCTGGGTAGAAAAAACCATGAAGCGTTACGAAGATAAAGAATACGGCCTTCATGCCTTATTAGATAAAACAACAGGTGCCTTTATTGGTCAGTGTGGATTAATGACACAAATAGTTGACGATAAAACCGAGCTGGAAATAGGCTATCACCTTTTTCCCGAATACCGGGGTAAAGGATACGCTGCAGAAGCCGCCGGATTCTTCAAAAATTACGCCTTTAGCAATAACCTAAGCGAATCGCTCGTTTCTATCATACATCCAGAGAACATTCCCTCTCAAAATGTGGCCAAACACAATGGAATGACCCTCCAAAAAGAAACTTTGTGGAGAAACATGAAAGTTTTTATCTTTAGGCTAAATTACCAGCAATGGCAAAATACCATACTATGAAAGCTATAAAAAGAACATTATTTCTTCTGCTTTTTGCAGGATCAACCGGATCTTATCTGAATGGTCAGAAAGCGGATACCCTGCATTTATATTTTCACTTTTCGCAACTAACCGGCTTGCCCGATACCACCAGCAAAAAAATTGACGCTTTCATTGCTAAATTAGGAGGCGTTCCAACCGACGCAACTGTTATAAGTTATTATCACAAATCAGAATTTAAAAAAATAGCCGCCGACCGAACCAATGAAGTAAACGACGCTTTACGGGGCCGCGCACGCGTTATGTTCACCCTTGGCGAACCAACAACCTTTAAAGTATCTGATCCCGATAAATTAAAAGTAGTAGATATTATTTATAAACCAACCGGCGCTGTTGAACCTGAAGTTAAAAAGAAAGACAACAAAAAAGAAGATCCGAACAAAGCGAAACAGGATGAGGCTGACAAAAAAGCGAAAGAACTAGAACAGAAGAAAAAAGAATTGGCCGAAAAACAAAAAGCGCTTGAAAAAGAACAAAAAGATCTTGAAAAAGATTCGAAGGAAATAGAAAAAGCTAAAAAAGAAGAAGAGGCTAAGAAAAAAGCGGAAGAAGATAAAAAGAAGAAAGAAGAAGAAGCCAAGAAAAAGGAAGAAAGCGCTAAAGTAAATAAAGAATTAAGCAAAGAGGAACAAGAGCTGGAGAAAGCCAAAAAAGAATTGGAAGACAAACTAAAAGAGATCGAAAAGAAAAAGAAAGAAGCTAACAAAGACGTAGAAAAAGAAAAAAAAGAAGAAACTGATAAAAAGAAAAAAGAAGAGGCTAAACCTGCAGAAAAGAAAGAGGCAGAGAAGCCAAAAAAAGTTGACGATAAAAAGAAAGAAGATCCTAAAAAAGAAACTACCGAAACCAAACCGGTAGTAGTAGCAAAGCCAAAAGAGGCCGTGCCTTTCTTTCACCTTGACGAATTTAAAAAACGCAAATTACTTGTGGTATTGCTTGAAGAAAACCCTGAGGAAGTAGCAAAAATATCTAAGAACGCGCAACAACTGGAGCAGTACAAACAGAATATTAAAAAGTATAACGACAATCTTTCTAAAGCCATCAATGACCAGTGGAAAGAAACGCCTTTTGAGTTTATTACTGAAACAAAAGCCAAAGCGTTAAATTTTGACGAGAATTATGATAAGGTGATCTTTTTGCTTCCGGGTAAAAAAGAAATGGAACAAGTGCCGTTTTTGGTTTATAATATCTCTATGGCTTACGTAGATGGTAAAGATGGTAAGAACGATACCAAGTTGTACGAAAATAAATTTAAGGTGGCCTTACAAAATGATGTTCCTTCTAATGGCGAACTATCATATGTGATCGAAAAAATAAAAACATTCTATAACCTAGATACCGAATTTGACCGCGGTGAACTGGTAAATGTTTTAAAAGACAAACGATTGCTCATTGATAAAGAATTGACCTCTGCAACTGAAGACGAGATCAAAGCGGTTTATCCTTATTCTTACAAAGTTACTACGGCAGAAGAAATTGCAATGCTCGCCGATAAGCGTGCCAAAAATAACGTGTATATAAAAGTTGAAGCATTTAATCACGCGGTTAATTACGTGATCATTGATACCGAAACCGGAAAGGTAATGTCGCGCGTTGCGCTTAGTGGTGCCGCTAAAGCGGAAAAAAACAATGCCTTTGGGGGCTTTAACTGTGGCAGTAAAATTACGCCAAGCCAAACCGATTTTGGGTACACCAAATGCGCAGGTTGTGGTATGCCGGCAAACGCTGAAATATTCAAGCTTTACAGTCAAAAAGCAAAGCTCACTGCTGCCGATATCAAAGCCTTGTCAACCGAGGAAGAACAGGAAAAAGTAACGCCTTTAATTCCTTATTAATTTTTGCATTAGCTTCCAAACATCTTATCAAAGCTCACCGCTACAAAATACGCTGCGGCGGCGGCTACAAGTCCAATGGCAGTTACTTTTAGTGCGCCTTTGAGTTTAGGCTGACCGGTTACTTTACTTTTAAAATAACCGAATACAAACAAACATATTGTTGTAAAAACGATAGAGACTATCAAACCGTTATGTGGTGTATCTGTAAAAAAATAGGCCGACAAAGGTAAAAGTCCGCCTACGAAATAGGCAGCTCCAATGGTCAAAGCCGAATTCCGTGCACGATCGGGGTGCGGTTCCTCCAACCCCAATTCAAATTTCATCATAAAATCCACCCATTTCTTTTTGTCTTTCGATAATTCGTTAGCGATCATGTTTTGTCCTTCCGCGCTTATTCCGTACTCGGCAAACACGTCTCTTACTTCCTGCATCTCGCGCTCTGGCACTACTTCCACTTCTTTGTATTCGCGTTTCAATTCACTTTCGTAATGTTCTTGCTCGGTTTTTCCTGCCAGATAACCACCTAATCCCATAGCGATACAGCCCGCAACGATCTCAGCAATGCCAGCGGTAATTACAATGGTATTGTTGCTTACCGCGCCGCTTAAGCCGGCCGCTAAGGCAAAAGGAACGGTTAATCCATCGCTCATACCAATTACAATATCGGTAATGAACTCTGAGCTTTTTAAATGGCCCTCTTCATGATGATGTTGATGCGACATATTATATAATTTTTATTTAGTTAGATCTTTTACCATCCAAACGTTGCACGAAAAATGCCCGGTGTTTCCCAACGGTGCTTTTAGTCTTTTAAAATCCGACTTTTCATACATTTCCACGGCCTTGGCAAATTCAGGAAAACTTTCCAAATATATTTGCTTATAACCTAATTCCCTTGCCGTGTTAATACTTTTTTGCATCAGTTCATTTCCTATACCTTTTCCCTGAGCGTGCGACGATAAATACAGTTTAACCAATTCTGTGCAGCCCTCCGGTAAACCCTGAGAAGGAAAAATGCCGCAACCTCCTATGACTTTTCCGTTTTCTTCTGCTACAAAATATTTGGAATTGGGCGTTTTAAAAAGCTCATATAAGTTGTCGGTTGTGGGGTCGGTATAAACGGTGCCTTCCTGTATGATATTCATTTCCCTAAAAATAACCCGTATCACATCCGCCATTGCAGCGTTGTCTTTTTTCTCTATAGGCCTAAAACTAATTTTCACTACTTACTTTTCTTTTCTAATTCAACATAAAGATCGTCAATATCAATAAAAGCTTCTTTACTTAGGTTGTAAGCAAACACCCTTAGCTGCATGTTCTTTTTTGTTCCGGCATCGTAGTTAAATTGTACCGTATCGGTTATGTTTGTCCAGGTACCCGGTCGCATTTTATATTTCCTGATCGAAAAATCTTTCCATACCAAAAGGGTGTCGTCGTTTTGAACCGCCACGATCATTTTGATAAGCGAATCGGGACCAACGGTTCGACAAAAATAATTTAGACGGGCTACCAATTTCTTGGTATTGAGCTCCGCCGGTAATTCGTACATGGTCCCGCCTCCGTAAATAATTTTTCCGTCAACACGTGCAAAATATTTGCCGCTAAACGCGCAGCCAGTTGTTCTGGGCTTGATAAGTGAATCTTCAAAATCAATGAATTTTGAAAAAACAATATTTTTATTCTGTGGCTCTTTCTTTCCTTCGGTTCCGTTAACTTCCTTTATTACCACCTTAAGTTTATTCATTTCCATGTAAGATTTCTTATGTCGGTCAAACGCAAATACCTTCACCTGCATAGGCTTATGGAACGGATTCTTATATAAAAACTGCGTGCTATCCGAAATGTGTACCCAAACTTTTTCTCCTATGTCCATTCCAGCCAAAGGAAATTTTTTCCACTCCACTATCGAATCGCCTTTTTGCAGCGACACAATTAAACTTTGTCCGAAATCCTCTCCTCCCTTACGGCAATCAAAATCAACGTATACCCGCATCATAGTGGTGGGCATTTTAACAGGAATGTAATACACAATGCCCGCACTAAAAACATTCTTACCATCAACTCGTGTAAAATAATCATCGTTAATCGTTTTCACTTTATTGGTTGTACACGAATCGCTAAAATTGGTTTCGGCCATAAAAATAGTTTTAAGCGTTTCCTTTTCCTTGTGATAACACGAACACAGCAGGCCAGTAAAAATGAATATGTTAACAAGTTGCTTCACGCTATAAAAACACCATTAGTATAATCGTATAGTACCAAGGCTGATAAAAGAATATTAATGCAGATCAAAATATAAGAAAAGACAACACCATATTTACGGCTGCCCGATAAATAATAGAGGGCCGCGTAAATAAAGAGGCAAAAAAAGAAAATGCCGTTACGGAAATCATTACTCTTGCTTTTTTCCAAAAACAACAAGCCTTCGCCACCCAAGCCAAAAAATAAGAACGTTACTACCGCAATAACTCCAAAACAAATGAAATTGAAGATCCGGGGTTTAAAATTTTTTATGGCTCCTGTGAAAAATATCAGAAAAAAAACGCTGGCCAACACGTACCGGTTAGTACCCTCAATGGTGGTCTGCATATCGAGTTGTTTAGGGTTAAAGAACAAGCCATACAATACCGTCATCAATAAATAACCCGTCGAAAACCAGAAAGCCTTTTGCTTATTGATATCGCTCTTTTTCTTTAAGAATTTTTTAAGCGCAAATACTATTGTTACAACAAGGGCCGTAACCGAAAAAAGAAAGGCCGTCAGGTCAATCCACAAGATGCGTTTGCCTCCTAATGAAATAAGCGGAAAACCCGGTAACGAAAAATGATGCTGCCAGTATTTAACCTGTTGCTTGGCAAAAGCAAACCACTCGCCGGTTTGCGCATATTGAAATAACACCACTACCAAAAGTCCTGCTATTGCCATGAGCGAATAAAGCGCAATGTTCTTCAGCATTTTTTTGTCGAACAGTTTCTCTGAGTTCATAAATTCCATAAGAATTATGGCTGGAACAAAGAACATGGCTGTAGCTCTTGTAAGAGAGGTAAAAAATAATCCTATAAGAATGAGTTTCAAATTATTCTTATGAAACCCTGTCAGCATAATTGTTCCAAATAAAAAGAAGAGCGATTCGGAGAAGGGTAAAAAGAAGAAGATGGAAGATGGAATTGAAAGATAAATAAAAAGCTGACGCGAATTAAGATCAAAGTTAAAATACAACAGGCCTAAACTTAACAACAGCAACACAAAATTAAAAAGCGCTATCCCAGCGTTGCTTAAGAACAAAAATTTCCATAGGTATGGGAATAAGGGGAAAAACGCGCTGTTAGAGGGCTCGTACCAATGGTAATAGTAGCCGTTAGTTTTAATGGAGGTGTACCAAAAGGCGTCCCATTTTAAAATATTATCGTTGGCAGGAAGGAAATCAAATACATCAAAAAAATATAAGATCAGGTAGCAAAAACAAAATGTAAAAATGTACAGGCCATAACCTCTTAACAGAAGTTTTATGCTTTTTGGGTGTGGGCTTGTCAACATTTATTAAAATATAAAAATATGCATTTTTACCAATTATCTCTTCTGTTTTACCAAAACCTTACAAAATAAGTTTGCCGCTTCCTCCTGTTTTTCTAACTTCGTTAGGTCAATATGGAATTAAGCATTATTTTGCCCTGCCTTAACGAAGATCGCACCCTTGGCGCCTGTATTAAAGACGCGCAAAATTGCATTTCCAAAAACGGTTATGTTGCCGAGATCATTGTTGCCGATAACGGGAGTACCGATAACAGTATTAAGATAGCAAACGAAGCAGGCGCTCGGGTAATACATGTTGAAAAACGCGGTTATGGTGCCGCCCTCATTACGGGAATAGAAAATGCTAAAGGTAAATATTGCATTATGGCCGATAGCGATCAATCGTACGACCTTTCAAAGTTAGAACCCTTCTTAGAAAAATTACGTGACGGTAATGATCTGGTTATAGGCAATCGTTTTAAGGGAGGAATTGAAAAAGGCGCTATGCCATTTTTGCATCGGTACCTTGGAAACCCAGTGCTTTCTTTTTTGGGCCGTTTATTCTTTGATCTTAAAACAAAAGATTTTCATTGCGGACTTCGCGGCTTTAAAACAGACATCAGAGAACGTCTCCACTTAAGTGCAACCGGAATGGAGTTCGCTTCTGAAATGATCGTAAAAGCTTCTATTGCCGGTTTAAGCATGGACGAAGTGCCTATTATCTTGCGCAAAGACGGGCGTGACAGAGCGCCACATTTAAAAACCTGGTCGGATGGTTGGCGGCATTTGCAATTTCTTTTAATGTTTGCGCCCTTTTGGTTGTATTGGATCCCCGCCCTTTTCTTTTTTGTTTTTGGTTCAACATTAGTCATTTTAACCGGATCGGGACATTTTGAAATAACCGATAATGTTTATTTAGATAATAATAGTTTTGTGATGGGCGTAATGATGCTGGCCGCTTCTGTTTTTATTTTTGGATTTGGTTTACTCGCCGATACACTTTCTAGTATATCAGGCGTAAAACGCATTAGGTATAATATTGATTGGATCCGTAAAAAATTTACTTTGGGTTTTGGACTAATTTTAGGATCCACGGTTATTGCGGCCGGGGTAATTTTATTTTTATCGGAGGTGTTTAAGTGGTCGAACGTGGGCTTTGGAAATTTAGATCCTGTTCATGTACGTACAACCGCGCTCAGCGCCTTTTCTATTCTGGTGGGCTTATTTATAGTGTTCTTTAGTTTCTTTATTGACTTCTTAAAAAAGATGAGCGCCTCTATTCTGGAGAAGAAGGTTTTTTCATAAAAATAAAAACACTAACTCCCAGCGCAATCACTAGCGCTACCCAACCAAATATTTCGTCCATCAGCTTTCTAAATGCTTTTGAAGAATAAGACCCGTCGCAGATCCATAAGACAGAAACACCCGCTAATCCTATTACAAAAAAAGTAATAGCGCACATAGATAGTTTCACGAACCAAACTTTATTTTTTCCAACAAAACGAATGGGCAAAGCAACGATCATTAAAAGAAGCGCTACGCCTCCCATACCCACAAAAATAAGTCCGGCCAAAAGACCATTCAGGTCATAACTCATTTTTGGTATAAATTTAAACCATCCACGTATTCCCAGGCCTTACCCGGTAGAAAGAACATCATGTTCTTTTTTTCTTTAATGGCCTTTCGGATAAAAGTGGAAGAAATATCCATCATGGGCGCTTGCGTTAAAATAACATTGGGATGGTTATCGAATGGCGATGACTTTGCTTCGGGCCGAGGATAAACATAAATTTTGTGCCGCGAAATGATCTCCTCGTAATTCTTCCATTTATCAAAGGTGGTAAGGTTATCTTGTCCCATTATTAAACTAAATGTGTGCTCGGGATATTTTTCTTTAAGATGCGCTAAGGTATTAATGGTATAACTTGGTTGCGGTAAATTAAATTCGATACTGCTACTGCGAAATTTATTAAAATCCTCAATAGCCGAATTCACCATATACAAGCGCTGGTTCTGATTTATGAGTCCCGCTTTTTCCTTTAATGGATTATGCGGCGAGATAACAAACCAGATCTGTTCCATATCGGTAAACTCTACCATGTAATTGGCAATTACCATATGTCCTATATGAATGGGGTTGAACGAACCAAAAAATAAGCCGATTTACATCTAGTAAAGTTTTAATATTTTGGCCAGATATTTTCCTACAATATCAAATTCTAAATTCACCTTATCGCCCACTTTTAATTTTCCTAAATTGGTATGCTCAAAGGTGTACGGAATCACATGAACCGAAAAAGTGTCGCTGGAAGATTCAACCACCGTTAAACTTACCCCGTTTATGGTGATGCTGCCTTTTTCAACCGTTATGAATTTTTCGTTGTGAGGATGTTCAAACACAAACTCCCAGCTGCCCTTCAGGTCTTTCACGCTTTTACAAACGCCCGTTGTGTCAACGTGTCCCTGAACAATATGTCCGTCAAATCTTCCATTAGCCACCATGCATCGTTCTAAATTCACCTCATCCCCCACTTTTATATTTCCTAAATTTGAGCGCTTCAGTGTTTCATCAATGGCCGTAACCTTGTAGTTGTTTCCTTTTACTTCAACCACCGTTAAACAAACGCCATTATGCGATACGCTTTGGTCTATTTTTAATTCGGGGGCCATTGAGGAAGAAAAGGTGAAATGCACATTCGTTCCCTCTTTTTCTATCTTCACCACTTTAGCTATTGTTTCAATTATTCCTGTGAACATGCTTTTCTTCTTTATTTCTTTAATAATAATTCCTCTAATAAACTTTGGGTTTTTGCGGTGTAATTTTCGTATTCCTTTCCCGTAGCAGGACCGCTAAACCCCGTATACACCGTTCTTACTTTATGGTCACGGTCTAAGATCAAGGTAGTAGGAAAGGCGGTTATGCCATTTAAAAATTGTAAGCTTTCCGACGCTTTTTCTTTTCCGGTTAAACCGGTGATTAAAATATCGTACTCTACCCCAAATTTACTTTTTAACCGCGCCACATTGCTTTTCGACTTTTCCCAATTATCCGTTCGTTCATAATCTAAAGCGATAATTTCCAATCCATCTTTTTTATATTTTTTGTAAATGCCGGCCAGGTATTTTGTTTCATCCATACAATTAGGGCACCAGGTTCCCATTATCTGAATAATGACCACTTTTCCTTTGTATTTCTCGTCGTGCAGACTAACTATCTTTTTTTCAGAATCGGGAAAACCAAAATCCAGTTTTCCTTTAGGACTTACCATATAAGTAATGCTTTCCGGATCTCTTAATTTAAAATTATCGTTTCTTTTCGCTATCCAATTTTCGTGATGATGCATGCCTGAATAAAAATCGCCTTTGGTAATAGACGTACCATTACCCGATTCGGCTATGAACAAGAACGCATGGGCGCCATCGAAACAGGATAAATATAATTTTCCCTGAAACATCATGCCTTCTAAATAGCGGTAATCACCCGTCTCGGTTAAAAATGTTCCGGTCACGTATACCGAATTGTTTTCGTGTTTAAATACACCAATGGCTTTGCTGCTGTCGGCTGTGCCCGGACTAAAATCACATTCCCATTTTCCCTCGTAAAAAGTCAGGGGTTTGCCCGGAAGAAAATCAAAGCGTGCCGTTTTTCCCGCAACAGCTTTAAAAGGAATAACGTTCTTGTCTTTGCGCGCATAATTGATCCAGTAGCCGTCTAATGTATTCTCGTTCGTGATCTTTGTGCGAAACTCCGAATCAAATACCGGCATTTTAAAAATTAAAGAGTCGCCCTTGAATTTAATTTCATCTATAGTAATTTCTTCACCGGCATTTTTTATGATGATGTAAATTTTGTCCTCTACCCGTTCAACATTAAAATTGAAAGGAAGCTCCAGTTTCTTCTCTTTGTCCAACGTTAAAACGCCTCGCCAGATCCCCTGCTTTATCTTCATAGAAGAAAATAAAGTGGCCGGAACCAAAACACACAGAACAAGTATATACTTCGTTAATTTCATTATTTATTTATGGCCACCACAAATTGGATGTTATTATATTGCTCTAGTGCTTTTAATTCGGCTGCTACTTTTTTATTCCACACTCTTTGTTTATCGCCGTCCATCGAACCATCCGACTCCTCATCGTATACATCCTGGTAAGCATCCATTTCTTTATCTATTATTGCGTAAAGCGAATCGGCTTTGGTTTCTACATCGGCATGACTTTTATATTTTGTTTCCTGCAACAATTTGCGGAGTTTCCGCGAAAACAATTCTACAATATCAAAGTGCCTTTGTTCGTGTGCCAATATTGTACTCTCGGCCCAATAACTGTTTTTCCAGGAGGTCTTACAAAAGAACACCGCCTTTATGGTAATTTGTGCAGCCGCTTCATCTTTTTTAATAACGCTCTTTAAAATATCGTAGGCCGTTGAGGCGGCGGCAAATCGCCGTTCGGGCTTTCCTTTAAAATCGTCCCAGGTCAACAGCCTGTTCTCATCCCACAAAATAACATCTTTACTCTCCTGTTTCGCAAACGCAGAGAAAATGATAACTGCACTTATGAAAACTATTTTTTTCAAACTACAATATTCACAATTTTTTTAGGAACCACGATCACCTTTTTAGGTTGCTTACCTTCTAAATACTTATGTGTTTGTTCGGCTTCCATTACCAGTTTCTCAATTTCGGGAATGCTTAACGTTGCGGGCATTTCGATATTGAAACGGGTTTTACCATTGAACGAAATAGGATAATTAAAATTACTCTCTACCAAATAACTCTCGTTACAAATAGGAAACTCAGCATAAGCTATGCTTTCTTTATGGCCTAGTTTCTCCCACAGTTCTTCGGTAATGTGCGGCGCGTAAGGCGATAAAATAATTAATAACGGTTCAAGTATAGCTCTCTTATTACATTTAAGGTCGGTTAATTCATTTACACAGATCATAAAATTACTTACCGAGGTGTTGAACGAAAAACGCTCTATGTCTTCGGTAATTTTTTTAATGGTTTTGTGTAGCGCTTTTAGTTCGGGCTTGGTCGGTTCGGCTGAGCTTACGGTAATGTCCACCCCCGTCTCGCCACCCCCGCCAGCGGGGGACATATAGAACAGTCTCCACAATTTTTTCAAAAAACCCGAAACGCCGGTAATACCATTAGTGTTCCAGGGTTTACTTTGCTCAAGGGGACCCAAAAACATTTCGTACAAACGCAAAGTATCCGCGCCGAATTTTTCAATTATGCCGGGAACAATTTCTCCAGTAGATTCGTCGAATTTATTGTCAGGTGAAACAACGTTGTGTTTCGATTTAGACATTTTTTCTACTTCTTGTATTGTCTTGAATTGATCTGAGCCATTCCCATGGAATTCTCCATTTCTCCAATACCCTCCTAAACAAACAAAAGCCGCGTCACTATCTTCTTTCCAAAATTTTAAATGCTTTCTAATATTCAATACCCCATTCTCAACATCATCAACTCTTGCGTGTTTGTCCGTTGACAAGAAAGGGCTTCTATGACTTTCTACTACGTCAGCACTAATAAACACATTTGAAATTCCCTCAGGAATTGAAACACTTTTATTTTCAATATTTGCTAGAGCCTCATCCAAATTTTCATGTCCATCAATTATTTTAGGATTCCTTGCCGTTAATCTAATTATTTTCTCGCTCAGCCCCTGTATCATCCCTTGATTGATCAGTTTCTGCGCAGGTTCGTCAATAGAAATATAATTTAAGTCGTGCAAAAACTTGGTCCAGAAACGCACATATAATAAATGTCCGGTAGCATGTTCGCTGCCACCAATGTATAGGTCTACATTTTTCCAGTAGTCCATTAATTTTTTATCGGCAAAAGTTTTGTCGTTATGCACATCCATATAGCGCAAAAAATACCAAGAGCTCCCAGCCCAACCGGGCATGGTGGTTAATTCGTAGGGGTAAGAAGCCTCACCCCCGTCCCCTCTCCCAAGGAGAGGGGTGTACTTCCAGTTGGTAGCGCGGGCCAAAGGCGGTTCGCCGTCTTCGGTTGGTAAATACTTATCTACTTCGGGTAACACCAATGGTAATTCGCTTTCGGGTAATGCATGTGGAATTCCATCTTTATAAAAGATAGGGATCGGTTCTCCCCAATAACGCTGACGGCCAAAAACCGCGTCGCGCAGGCGGTAATTTATTTTTCCTTTTCCTAAATTATTCTTTTCAATTTCTTCAATGGCTTTTTTTATGGCTGCTTTTACCTCGAGACCGTTTAAAAAATCGGAGTTAATTAACTTTCCTTCTTTTTCATCCCACGACGCCTTTTCAAGATCATGTTCTGTTGGCGGAACAATCACTTGTGGTTTTGCTAAACCAAAATGCGTGGCAAATTTAAAATCTCGTTCATCGTGCGCCGGTACGGCCATAACAGCTCCGGTTCCATAACCTGCCAACACATAATCGCCCACCCAAATAGGAATTTGTTTTTTTGTAAAAGGGTGTTCTACATAAGCACCTGTAAAAACGCCGCTCACTTTATTCACGTCGGCTTGTCGCTCACGCTCACTTCTGCTCTTTGATTTGTTAACGTAATCATCCACCGCCGCTTTTTGTTCGGGCGTTGTAATTTTATCAACTAACTCATGCTCCGGAGCAAGAGTAACAAATGATACGCCAAAGATGGTATCGGGTCGTGTTGTGAAAACCTCTATGACCCCTCCTAAATCCTCCCCTTTGGGGAGGACTTTACTTTGCGTTTCTAATTCGGAACTAATTTCTCTCAGGACACCATCAATTTCATTTAATACCTTTTCGTTTTTGAATCGAATCACTTTGTAACCCGTAAGTGTCAATTCCCGTGTTCTTTGTTCGTCCTCTTCTTTTTGATGATCATGTATATCTCCATCCACCTCAACCACAAGTTTTTTTGACAAACAAACAAAATCTACAATGTATTTTCCTATTATTTGTTGCTGCCTGAAATGAACATCCAGTTTATTTCCTTTTAAAGATTTCCACAACGCAGATTCTGCCGGGGTTGGATTTTTTCTCATTTCCACTGCTCTATCATGTAACAACCTATAGGTAAACTCGTCGGTGGTAAAATAACCCGGGTCAATGCCTTCGGCTGCCTCTTCTCCCTTTCCTTTGGAAAGGGCCGGGGATAGGTCCTGGACCCTAAACTTCAAACTCGTTCCCTCGCTTTTTCCTATCCAATAGCGTTGCGATTCCTTCAAACTTTCGGTCCAGTCAATCTTATCCAAACCATCCAAAAGCCGCTGTGCGTAGGCCGTTATACGCATGCTCCATTGCTTCATTAATTTCCGTTCAACCGGATAACCACCGCGTTCGCTTACGCCATCCTTTACTTCGTCATTGGCTAATACGGTTCCCATAGCAGGACACCAATTCACATACGCTTCTCCCAAATAAGCAATGCGGTATTGCATCAAGGCGTCTGATCTTTCTTTTTCAGAATAGTTTTTCCACTCTTCTGCCGAAAATGTTTTTGTACCTTCTTCACAATGTGCGTTTATATTACCATTGCCACTTTTTTCAAATTCGGCAATTAGGGTCTCTATCTTCTCGGCCTTATTGCTTTTAAGATCGTACCACGAATTAAATAATTGTATAAAGATCCATTGTGTCCATTTGTAATACGACGGGTCAGATGTTCTTACTTCTCTATCCCAATCAAACGAAAATCCAATTTTATCTAATTGCTCGCGGTAACGGGCAATGTTTTGTTCGGTTGTAATTTTAGGATGTTGTCCTGTTTGTATAGCATACTGTTCGGC
The DNA here is from genome assembly GCA_044229775.1 of Bacteroidia bacterium. GTDB lineage: Bacteria > Bacteroidota > Bacteroidia > B-17B0 > Aurantibacillaceae > JAHEYG01. The sequence continues at coordinate 24,728 of JBGASH010000001.1, read as the reverse complement.
CGGTAATCCAAAACTATCGTACCCCATAGGGTGTAATACATTAAATCCTTTATGGCGTTTATACCGCGCTATAATATCGGAGGCAATATAACCTAATGGGTGACCCACATGCAATCCGGCACCCGAAGGATATGGAAACATGTCGAGTACATAATATTTCGGTTTGCTTGAATTATTATCTGTTTTGAAAGATTTTTTATCCTTCCAGATAGCTTGCCACTTTTCTTCTATTTTTCTAAAGTTGTATTCCATTTTATTCTTTGGGCGTTACCCCGAGGTTCACTTCGTTCACTCGCGGTCGGGCTTTCGGCACTCGCTTTTTTTATTTCGCTAAATGCTCAATAAAAAAGAGCTCAAACAAAGCCTCAATCCCTAACGCAATGTTCATTTACAAAGATAATGTATTATGCTTACGAATAGCTATATTTGTACTATAAAAACACTGTTGTTTATGAAAAATTTACGTCTTATTTTATGTTGTGCGATCTGTCTTTTTGGAACCTGTTCGATCATGGCACAGGATGCGGATCTTAAAAAATTAGAAGCCGATTGGGATGCCGAAACAAAGGCGGCCAAATTTAAAGATGGTAAAGCACAATTTGAGATTTTACACGTGAGTTTTTCGGCCGACGAATCAGAAACTCCGGCCACTACGCTTACCTCTCATCACGAAGATTTTATTATTAGCTTAAAAGACAAAGACGGTAATTCAAAAATGGCGCACTATTTTCACTGGATGTTAGCCGGAAAAGGAAAATTGAAATTGCACATCGTTAAATCAGAAGGTGGTATTGCAGCGGCAAAGGAAATTATACTTAGTTATCGTTACGACGAAAAGAATGATAAACTCTTTTTAATAAGTTCCGATCATAGGGAATATGCCTATGTAAAAGTGGGTGGACATTAAAGGATTTTAAATTCATCCGCATCCAATCCCACGGGAAAAGTTTTCCGGTATTCTTCGAGGTATGTTTTATCTAACGAAACCGTTTCAACGCTTTCTTCATTAGCTTTTGTTTTGCTGATGATCTCTCCTCGTGGATTTATGATCATACTATCGCCCGAATGCGAAATGTTGTTGCCGTCGCTACCAATGCGATTAACGCCTATTACGTAAGCCTGATTTTCAATGGCCCGTGCAATTAATAATTGCTTCCACGCATAGCTACGTGCTTCGGGCCAATTGGCAACATAAATTAAAACATCGTAGGCCGCTGTGTAAGATCCATTCTCTTTTTTAAACCCATTTCTGCTCCATAAAGGGAAACGCAGATCGTAACATACCAGCGGACAAATATTCCACCCGCTAATTTGTCCTATTATTTTTTCGGTGCCCATGGTGTAGTGCTGTTCTTCTTTTGCCATTCGGAATAAATGGCGTTTGTTATACGAACGCACATTTCCATTGGGCTCTACCCAAAACAGTCGGTTGTAATATTTCTTATTCTCCTCAACCGCCACGCTCCCTATAATTACAGCATTTTTTGATTTGGCCTTTTGCTTTAACCAGCTTACCGTATAACCATTGGCAGGCTCCGCATTTTTTTTTGGATCCATGGTAAAACCAGTGGTGAACATTTCGGGAAGCACAATAAGATCGGTCTTTTCTGGAATAGCCGTAATAATTTTGTTAAAGTGTTCGAGGTTTTTTTCCCGGTCTTCCCAAAACAAGGAGGTTTGTACAATAGTTGCTTTCATCAATTACAATATTTATTTAATGGTCCCCGCGCTTGTTCAAAACCAAATTTAACAGCGTTCTGGAGATCTTCACAAGGGCTTTGCTTTAAATTTATTCTTACAACCGCTTTCCAGTAATACGCTTCGGCGTATTGCGGATCAATTCTTAGAGCCGCTTCCAGATCATTAAGGCTGTTGTCATAGTGCTGCAATTTACCAAAAACAATGGCTCTATTCAGAAAAAATACCGGCTCGTTGCTTTTTATTTCAATGGCTTTTGAATAGCTCTCTAAAGCTTTGTCGAGTTGATTGAGGTCGTTAAGACAATTGCCCATTAAAAAATAGGCTCGTGCGTTGTTGGGTTCTATCGAAATAACTGTTTGCGCGTCGTTCATCGCTTTTGAAAAATCCTTTACTTCGTAATAGATCCCGCCTCTTGCCACAATAGCTTTTGGGTAATTATTTATTTTTATGGCCTGATCAAAATTTTTCATCGCTTCCAAAAATTTATTCTCGCGGGCATAAATTAATCCATTATTATAATAGGCTTTGTAAAAAGTCGGCGCTAAAGAAATGGCTCTTCCAACACATTCGTGTGCCTCGGCATAGCGTCCTTTTTGCATATAAGCCGCTCCTAAACTATTTAATGCAATGTGTGAGGTGGGATATTTTGTAGCTATATCCGACCAAAAATTTATTTCGTTTTGCCAGATACTGTTACGTTTAAATGTATATAAACCAAAGAAAAGGCAGATGATGATGATCACGGCTGAAGAAGCTTTGTTCTGTTTCAGTACCGAAAAAATAAGAACCATTATAGGATAAATAACGCCGAGACAAGCAATATAAATATAATGATCGGCCATTAAAACGGCGCCAAAGGCAACAAACTGTAAAACAAAAATAACATTACCGGCAAAAAACAGAATGGCACCAGCCATTAAATAATTTTGTCGCCGCATAAAAAGAATTAGCGCTACAATTGCTCCAACAAAAAATAAAAGACCGGCCACCTGCAAAACCGTTATTCCGGTGGGATAAGGATATAGCGCCGACAATTTATAGGGAATAATTATTTTAAGAAAATAAGATAAAAATGCTTCTCCCGAAAAAAGGAATTTTTGTAAGATCCCATAATGGTCTTCGGGCTTTAAAAATCCCGAGGATGACTGTGCCTTTACTGCTATCACTCCAAAAATAAACGAGAGCACAAAAAATGGTATTTTTTCGATCAATACTTTTTTGTTGATCGGCTGTTTCATCCAGAGGTCCAAAGCCAATAGCGAAACGGGTAAGCTTACAGCCATTCCTTTTGAAAAAAGAGCGGCTACAAACGCCAACATTACCAGAAGATAATTTTTTTGGTTCCTGTTCTTTGTATACCGTATATATAATAAAAGCGACAAAAAATAGAACAACGCGCACAATACATTTTTTCGTTCCGAGATCCATGAAACACTTTCGGTTTGCATTGGGTGCAATGCAAAAATAAGCGCTGTAAAGAACGCCAGATAACGGTTAGGCTGTAGCTTAATAAATAATAAAAACACCAATCCTGCGTTTATGATATGAAGCGTAATATTTGTGAAATGGTAAACCGAAGGGTTATTCTTTCCCAGCATATAATCCACCGCAAAACTAAACATGGTAAGGGGCGGATAATTTCCCAGATAAAAGTTAGTGAAGAAGGCTTTCAAATTAAAAGTCCTTACATCGCTGTTATCAATTGTAAAATCGGCATCGTCCCAACTGATAAATCCTGCCCTCCATACGTTTATATAGGCTAAACTGGTTGCCACAGCAATGATAACAAACAATATGGCATTGGTTTTATTTTTAAGAAAGGCGTTTAACACAAAACAAAAGTAAGTTATTCCTTTAAAATATGAATTTAGTACGCTAAATTTACAAAATGTCTCCCATTTCGGTCGTAATAATAACCTTTAACGAAGAGAAAAACATTGGTCGCTGCCTCGATTCAGTAAAAGAGGTGGCCGACGATGTGGTGATACTCGATTCGTTCAGCAACGACAAAACCAAAGAGATCTGTCTCTCAAAAGGCGCCCGTTTTTTTGAACACGCGTTCGACGGACACATTGAACAAAAGAACCGCGCCATTACTTATGCCAAATACCCCTATGTTTTGTCGCTCGACGCCGATGAGGCATTGGATGATGCTTTGAAACGATCCATACTCGAGCTTAAAAAAAACATGGATAAGGATGGGTATTATATGAACCGTCTAACCAATTATTGCGGCCATTGGGTGAAGCATTGCAATTGGTATCCCGATACCAAATTGCGATTATGGAACAGCACCAAAGGAAAATGGACCGGCATTAATCCGCACGATAAATATGAATTATTTGATGGCGACAAGAACACCGATTTTTTAAAGGGCGATATTCTACATTACAGTTATTACAGCATAGAAGATCATTATAAACAAGTAGAATATTTTACCAACATTGCTTCTAAGGCTTATTTTGAAAAGGGCATTGGCGCGCCATTCTATAAATTATTTTTAAATCCTGTGGCAAAATTCATTGATCATTACCTTTTGCATTTAGGATTTTTAGACGGGACGGCTGGATTTTCCATTTCAAAAATTTCTGCTTACGCCACTTATTTAAAATATAAAAAGCTCAGGGATCTATATCATGCAAAAACTTCCTGATAATTTTTCGGTCATTTTAAGTCGTACCGACAGTATTGGCGATGTGGTTCTTACTTTGCCCATGGCAGGTTATATTAAAAAACATTTTCCCAATTGTAAGATCAGTTTTTTGGGGCGTAGCTATACCAAAGACGTTGTAGCTTTAAGTGAACACGTTGACGATTTTATTAATTGGGACGAAACCAAAACGCTACCAAAAGCGGATGTGATCATTCATGTTTTTCCTGTTAAAGACATTGCAGTTGCAGCGAAAAAAGCCGGCATTGCTTTACGCGTTGGAACCACTAACCGTTTATTTCATTGGGGCAACTGCAATAAATTGATAAAGCTTTCACGTAAAAATTCTGATCTTCATGAAGCGCAACTGAATATTAAATTGTTGGAGTTCCTGAATATTCCCATAGATGTTGAAGTAAACGGTATTAAAAATTACTACGGCTTTTCTAAAGTGAAGGCTTTAGACGAAGAGTGGGAGAAGCTTCTTGATAAGGATAAGATCAATCTCATCTTACATCCTAAATCAAAGGGAAGTGCACGCGAATGGGGTTTGGGAAATTATTCCAACCTTATCTCGGCATTGCCAAAAAGTAAATTCAAAATATTTATCAGTGGAACCAAAGAGGAAGGAGCGCAAGCCCGGTTGTTATTTGAAGAACATAACGACATCGTTGATCTTACCGGCAAATTAAGTTTAAAACAATTTATTTCATTTATCAATAGTGCCGATGCGTTGGTGGCCGCCAGCACAGGGCCTTTGCATATTGCCGCCGCTTTAGGGAAAAAAGCCATTGGGCTATTTGCGCCAATGCGACCCATACATCCCGGAAGATGGATGCCATTGGGAAAGAATGCGCACCATTTGGTATTGAACAAAACATGCAGTGATTGCAGAAAAAATAATAATTGTCATTGCATAAAGGAAATTACAGTAAAAGAAGTTGTAGATTTGTTAGAAAATTAATGTCGGCCTTTAAAGATAAAGTTATTTGGATCACCGGTGCCTCTTCCGGCATTGGCGAAGCCCTTGCTTTGCAACTGGCGCAAAAAGGGGCGCGTTTGATCTTATCTGCCCGGCGCGAAGAAGAGTTGAAGCGCGTGGGAGCGCTCACCAAATTACCGCCGCTTGATCTTTTAATTTTGCCGTTCGATCTTAACGATACCTCAAAAGCCTCCGGACTTGCGGCTCAAGTAATAAATAAATTCGGTAAAATAGATATTCTCATTAATAATGGCGGACAAAGTCAGCGCGCTTTGGCTATCGAAACCGATGAGGCCACTGAAAGAAAATTAATGGAAGTAAATTATTTTAGCGCTGTAAATATTTCAAAAGCGGTTTTGCCTTATATGTTACGGGCTAAAAACGGTCACATTGTTATTATAAGCAGTATTGCCGGAAAATTTGGTTTTTTTCTGCGCTCCTCCTACTCGGCTGCCAAACACGCTTTGCATGGTTACTTTGAAAGTCTTCGTTTAGAGAATGAGCCGAAAGGAATAAAGGTGTTGATGGTTTGTCCGGGTAAAATTAAAACCAATATTTCCATTAATGCCACTTCTGCGAATGGAAATTTGAATGGTAAAATGGAAGAAAGTCATGAGAACGCCATGAGCGCGGCCGAATGTGCCGATCAGATCATAAAAGGAATTTTAAATAATGCTGAAGAGATCTTTATAGGAGGTTCCGAATTGCGGGCTATAAAAGTAAAACGCTTCTTTCCAAAACTCTTTTCTAAACTGATCCGAAAACAATCTCCCAATTAAATTATTGAAAAAAGGTTCTTACAACGCCAAAACTAATGATGTAATTGTTGGTAGGAATTTTTGCGTCGTGGTTCATCTCCAAAATGTAACAAACCTCCGCAAGCCAATTATCCGTTAGGTTGTATAGCAGTCCGCCAAATAATCTTATTCTGTTAAATCCTTTTTCATAGTACATCCCGTCAAATTTATAATAGGTTTCCTGTGCCACGTACGGCGTAAACTTATGAGGTAATTTATACCTAATGGTAAATTTATTTCTAACATAAAAATCCCTCAGATGATTGCCTTGCGGATCGGCATTGTAGTCTTTAAACTGCATATCGCCAAGAAAGCGATCAAAGAAAACAAATTTTCCCACTTTTTTTCTATAGGTAAAATACCCTTCAAACTGATCGCGATAGCTGGCGGCGTGATCCATTCGTCCCTTATCAACAAAAATGTAATTAAAATTAAATCGCAGGTTTCTCCCGATACGGTATAAGAATCCGCCATCGAAATAATAATAGCTATAGGCCGAAGCGTTTTCGGTTATCCTTGACTGATGCTGCAAATGGATCATCCATCTTTTATTGATAGGCGATTCTATTTCGGCATTGGCCCATAATTGGAAATCTTGTTCTGCTTTCTGCGCTTTCGCATTTGTAAAAAGCACGATCATCAATAGGCAATAGAAATATTTTATACGTTTCAACAAATTTTTACTGACTGATCCGTCTTTGGAGTTTAAATTTATGTAAAATTTATGTGAATTTTCAGTAAATTTACCTGATGAAGCCGCTGTTTATACTCTTGCTTATTATTTTCCCATTTATTTCTTTTTCGCAGTGGAATTCCAATGCCGCTATTAATACTGCCGTGGCTACTGCTACAAAAGCGCAACAAAATACACATATGGTTCCCGACGCCAGCGGTGGCGCCATCATTGTTTGGGAAGATAATAGAAATTCAACCTCTACTTCCTGGGATATATATGCTCAACGAATGAATGCCTCCGGAATTGCGAAGTGGAACGCCAACGGACTTTCGGTTTGTTCTGCGTCTTTGATCCAAAAAAATATTTCTGTTACCGAAGTTCCTGGAGGCAATGCCATTATTACCTGGGAAGATACAAGAAATGGGAATAGTGACATTTACGCGCAAAAGATCGATTCGTTAGGAAATAGTCTTTGGGCTCTTGATGGTATTCCGGTTTGTAATAAAACCACCGCGCAAAAAAGTCCTAAGATCATCAGTGATAATGCTGGTGGTGCTATCATTGTATGGGAAGACTCGCTTAATTTCTATTGGGATATTTGCGCCCAAAGGATCAGTTCTTCCGGTACCGCAGTTTGGGCAGCCAATGGTGTTACTGTTTGTTCGGCACCTAACACACAAAATAATCCTAAAATAGATATTGATAATGCTGGTGGAGGAATTATCACCTGGCAGGATAAAAGAAATAATACCGATTACGATATTTACGCTCAACGGCTAAACGCTTCCGGCGTACCGCAATGGACTGCAGACGGCGTTGTTATTTGCAATGCCATTAACACACAAAATAATCCACGGATCGATCCTGATGGTTCGGGAGGCGCGGCCATTGCCTGGGAAGACAAAAGGAATGGTTTGGATTACGATATTTATTTACAACGTGTAAACGCCTCGGGTGCGGTGCAATGGACTGTCAACGGGGTTTTGGTTTGTGGCGCTACATCCAATCAAAGCGCGATCGACATGAAATATATTGGTGCTGCCGGATTTGTGGTTTCTTGGAAAGATAAAAGAAGCGGTTCCGGTTACGGGATCTATTCTCAACTAATGAACATGTCGGGCGTTGTTCAATTAGCCACTAACGGCGTGATGCTATCCTCCGCCCCGAATTCCATTAATCCGAATGCTGTTTCAGACGGACAGGGAGTCGCTATTATAGCCTGGCAGGATTCGGTGGCCGGCGAATGGCAGATCCGGTCGCAAAAAATGACCTCTTCAGGTGCGCTTTCATGGACCCCTGGCGGAGCGGATGTTTGTATTGCTACAGATAACCAAATTAATGTGGCACAAGTTTGTGATGGTAACGGCGGCGCGGTATTTGCGTGGGACGATCACCGAAACACCAACGATTACGACATTTACGCGCATCATCTTTATTATAACGGAATGGCCTTTGTTGGGATAATAGAATCTTCAAATGTCATTTCTTCGGTGCTTTGTTATCCTAATCCGATAAAGGAAGGCTCAGTCATCCGACTTAATAACAATACTCTTCCTTTCGAAGTAACGGTTTACAACAGCTTCGGCTCGTTAATAGATCATCAAAACATAAGCGCTAATAATGACTACCACATCCCTTCCGAAAAATTAGAACCGGGATGTTATTTTTATTCTGTAAATTTATCTGGCAATCAGGCCGCTCATAACGGTCGTTTTATCTACATAAAATAATTATGAATAAAAATTTAATTACTTTACTTTTTGCTGTTCTTTTTTCGTGTGTTTTTTGGTCGTGCAAAAAAACACCGGGCCAGGGCGGTAACGCTTCAATAAAAGGAAAAGTGTGGGTTCAGCAATACGATCCCTTTTTTACCATACTTGAACAGGAATATTTTGGGCCTAACGTTACTGTTGAACTTACGTTTGGTGACAATATTTCTCCCGACGAAAACGTTAAAACCAACGCCAATGGGGAATTTGAATTTCTGTATTTAAGAAAAGGGAAATACAAAATTACCGTTTATAGTAAAACACTTCAAAACAGTCAAAATCCTTCGGGCACCATTGCGGTTGACGCTTCTGTAAACATTACCGACAAAAAACAAGTGGTTGACGTTGGAACTTTAAATATTAAAAAGTAGATAATGCGCCTATTTGTTTTATTCATCTTTGTGTTACTCGCGTTAAACGGTTCGTCGCAAAGCAAAAAAGCTGTTAAACAACATAAAATAAAATCTTCTTCTACCACTATTACCGAGAACGGAAAAACGTTTAATGAAGGAAAAACGGTATTTGACAGTAAGGGAAATCCCATTGAAGAGACAAATTATAATAAGGATGGCGAGTTAAAATCTATAAAAAAATACAAATACAATAACGAAGGCGATTGCATTGAAGAAGCAGAATATGATCCAAAAAACAATTTAATAGAAAAACGCGTGATAAAATATAACAGCCTGGGCGAGAAAACCGAAGAGCTTATTTACGATAAGGATCAAAAACTTTTTAAGAAGAATGTTTATACTTACGATTCGAAAGGACTTAAAACCGAGCGAAAAACCTACGATGCAGAAAATAAACTAATCTCAGTTAAAAAACATATTTACGTAACAAAGTAGCTTGGACGAAACAGAAAAAATATTGAAAAGATTTGAGTCCATCGCGCTGAGCGAAATGGACAAAGTTAAACTAATGGACAGGACCGATACCAAATTTAATTTTAATCGTTCAAAACTAGAAACGGTTTTTTCCATGATGTTAGAACATTACCGTGTTTTGGAGGTAGACGGAAAAAGAATAAGCAGATATAAAACCCTTTACTACGATACGTCCAATTTTAGCCTTTACCTTGCTCATCATAACGGGCAATTAAATCGGTACAAGATCCGTCATCGTGCCTATGTGGAAAGCAATATTGGTTTTTTAGAAGTGAAATTAAAGAACAATAAAGAGCGCACCATTAAAACGCGAGTCAGGCAAAATGACACGCCATTAAAATGGGAAAATAATTCGTTGACGTTTTTGGAACAAAAAACGTCATTAGATCCGGGCTCGCTTATTCCGGCCCTTTGGGTAAATTATAGTCGTGTTACTTTTGTGAATAAAACTGGTCCTGAGCGAATAACGATCGACTTAGGATTGGAATTTGTAAAAAACGATCGGTCTAAAAACTATAATGCACTAGTGATCGCAGAAGCTAAACAAGATAAAAAGATCGTGTCGCCCTTTTTAAAAATAATGAAACAATTGCATATTCGCGATGGGGCCATAAGTAAATATTGTCTCGGCGTTACCGCTTTGTGCGATGGCATCAAAAAGAATAATTTTAAACCTAAACTTTTATATTTAAACCACATATTGCATGATACACGCGTTTCTCTTGCAGGCAGCCGATGAGTCGGTTGTAAGCAATGGCTTTGAGGCCATACAAAAAATATCGGGCAAAATAGGCCTTCGCCTTCTTATAGATTTTGCAGCCGTATTCGCGCTGATTCGCCTGGTGTACTTCCCTGCCTATAAAAAGCGCGAGTTGTTTTTTACATTCTTCATCTTTAACATTATCATTTTCTTTATTTGTTTCCTCTTAAATAAAGTGGAGTTAAGCATGGGCGCCGCTTTTGGTTTATTTGCTGTATTCAGTATGCTTAGATACCGCACCGAGGATATTAGCATTAAAGACATGACCTATTTGTTTTTGGTCATTGCCATCGGCCTCATATCGGCGGTAACAAAAGTAAAAGACGCCAGCGAAAATTACGAGGTGGTGTTTCTGGCTTTGATCAACGGCGTTATTGTGTTGCTGGCCTTCTTATTGGAGAGTAAATTGCTCATTAAAAAGGAAGTGGTGAAATTGATCAATTACGAGAACATTGAACTGATAAGCGAAGACCGCCATCCTGAATTGATCGAGGACATCAAAAAAAGAACTGGCATAAACGTTCATCGGATCTCTATTCAAAAAATTGATTTTTTAAGGGATTCGGCTCAGATAAAAATTTATTATTTCGAATAAGGTTGAAGCGGTATTTTTTCATTCTCTATTTTTTGCCTGCTGCGCTGCTTGCGCAGAACTATAATGATGCCGGAATGTGGAATACTTTTTCGGTTCAGAAGAATCTCAATAAGAATTTCTTTTTAACGTTTGATCAGGAGCTCCGGCTAAGGGAAAATTTTTCGAGGCTTAATTTGTTATATACTAATTTCGGAATGGGTTATAAGTTCAAGAAAGGATTTAAAGCCGAGCTAACTTATCGTACCATCCAAAAATTTCAAACCGAAAATGTTTTTAGCTTTCGCCACAGGCTAATGCTTGATATTGCCTACAAGAAAAAATTCTCGAAGATCATCTTTTCTAACCGGCTACGTTATCAAACGGAAGTAAGGGATTATTTGATCTCACAAAGCGGGCAATATCCCGAGCACTTTTTGCGTTATAAAGTTGAGATGAAACTCGATCTAAATAAAAAAATTACGCCTTATGTTTCGGTTGAAGCGCGATATCAAATAGATGTGCCCAGGGGCAAACAGGCTCAATATAATGGCGAAATCCATCGCGTGCGATATGCTGCCGGTTTTGACTATAAGATCAATGATCGAAACAGTTTTGGGGTATACTATTTGATCCAACGCGAGTTTTATCTCTCTTCGCCTGAAAACAATTATATTCTGGGACTTCAATACGCGCTTAGCCTTTAAAATTAACAACTTTTAAGTTCAGGTTTTCTTCAGAATTAATTACAATATTTGTATCGTGAAGGTATTGCTTATAGAAGACGAAAAGGAATTGGCGGAGTCGATCCTCAGTTTTTTAAAGAAAGAGGGCTTTGTGTGCGAATATGCTAAAGATTTTTTGGCGGCCGATGAAAAAATTTCTATGTACCAGTATGATTGTATCCTCGTAGATATTACCCTTCCGGGGGGCAGCGGATTGGATCTGGTTAAAACCATTAAAAAAGCCAAAGGCAAATCAGGCATCATTATTATCTCCGCAAAAAATTCGGTAGACGATAAGATCGCCGGACTCGATCTTGGCGCCGACGACTATCTGGCCAAGCCCTTTAATTTAGCCGAACTTAATTCGCGTTTAAAATCTGTTTTGCGCCGCCGTAATTTTGCCGGCGATAATGAAATTGTTTTTAACGAAATTAAAATAACGCCCGAAAATAATTCCGTTTTGATCGGTAAAAAAGAACTGGCGCTCACTAAAAAAGAATTCGACCTTTTAATGTTCTTTGTCAGCAATAAAAGCCGCGTGATCACAAAAGAAAGTATCGCTGAACATTTATGGGGCGATAACATGGACATGGCCGACTCTTTTGATTTCATTTATACGCATATTAAAAACCTCCGCAAAAAATTAATTGATGCCGGTTGCGAAGATTACATAAAAACCGTTTATGGCATGGGATATAAGTTTGCATGATGAGATTGCTCACTAAAAATACATTGGTTTATTTGCTGGTAACAGTAGTTGTTTTTCTATTGGGCGGACTTGTTTTTTATCAGGAGCTTAAGCAACTTACCAATGATGAGACCAACGAGGGGTTGTTTTTAAAAAAGGGAAGGATCTTTTCTTACATCAGTCAAAATAAAAAATTACCGGATGGCTCTCTTCAAAGCGAATTGCTTTCATTTGAACCAATAAGCGGTGTTTTTAAAGAAACCCTTAAAGACACTTTTCTTTACAACAGCTACGAAGAGGAAACCCTCCCTTATCGTGAGCTTAGTTTTCCTGTAACGCTTGCGGGACAAAATTATAAGGCAAGTGTGCGAGCTCCGCTTTTAGAATCAGAAGACCTGATAGAGGCCGTTACTTTTACTTTAATGATCATTTCGTTGGTGCTTTTGGTAATTATGCTAAGCGTAAATTACTTTTTTTCAAAAAATATATGGAAACCTTTTTTCAAAACCGTTTCGGCCCTTGATGAATACGATATAGCCAAACATCAGGCCTTAAATCCCGATAAGTCGAATACATTAGAATTTCAAAAACTCAATTACGCCATTCAAAAAATGACAGCTAAGATCTCGTCTGATTTTCAAAGCCTCAAAGCCTTTACCGAAAATGCTTCGCACGAGATCCAAACGCCATTATCCATCATTAAAAATAAAACAGAGAATTTATTGCAAACCGAAAATCTTAATGAAGCTTTAGCCAAACAGTTAATAGAGATTCATTCGGCGGCGGGTCGTCTCTCTAAATTAAACCAAACATTACTTTAACTCACTAAAATTGAGAACAATCAGTTCAGGGCTAGTGAACAAATTGATTTTTCGCTGTTGGTCAATGAAAAGCTGGCAATGTTTGAGGAACTTATAGCCATGAAAGATCTGGTTGTTGATGCCAACATAGAAAAAAATATTTTTCTTCATATACATCCAGTTTTAGGCGATGTGGTGGTTTCAAATCTCTTATCCAATGCTATCAAATATACTTCGGGGAGCGGAGTGATAAAAGTTGAGTTAACCAAAAACGCTTTTGTGGTTTCAAATCTCGGTGCCGCCCTTAGCTCTTCCGAAAATATATTTGAACGCTTCTATAAAGAAAATTCAGAGTCAACGGGGCTTGGTCTTGCCCTAGTACAACAGGTTGCCGCTATTCACAAACACAGTGTTAAATACAGTTACGCCGGCGGCATGCACCGTTTTGAATATAAATTTTAGTCATGAGCGCCATTAGAAAAATCTCGATCCTTCTTTTTCTTGTAACGCTAATGATAAGTGGGGCGGTGGCACAAAATTCTTTGAAAATTGTGATAAAAGATAGTATTACCGGCGAACAGATTATTGGGGCAGCAGCATTCGTTAAAAGCACCAAAGGCGGAGGGTCGTCGGGCGCTGATGGTGTTATTTCGCTGAGTAATATTCCCGATGGAGAACAAGAGATCGTTTTCAGTTTTGTAGGATATAAGAACAGGTCCGTTATCTTTTCACTTCCTTCAGGCGCAAAAGAGCATGTGGTTCTGCTCACTCCCGAAGGCGAGCTTGACGAAGTGATCGTTTCGGTTACCCGAACCAATTCGCGTTTGGACGACACGCCTTTAAAAGTAGAAGTACTGGGCAGCGACGATATGGATGAAGAGAACACCATTAAGCCCGGTAGCGTGGCCAGTATTTTGGGAGATATTTCGGGCATTCAAATTCAACAGAGTTCGGCTGTTAGTGCAAACAGCAACGTAAGAATACAGGGCCTCGGCGGAAAATACACACAAATGATGCGTGATGGTTTGCCGCTTTACGACGGGTTTTCTGGGGGATTTGGTGTGATGCAAATTCCGCCGCTCGACCTAAAGCAGGTAGAAATCGTGAAAGGTTCCGCCTCTACGTTATTTGGAGGGGGCGCCATTGGAGGCGTAATTAATTTTGTTTCTAAACAGCCAAAAGACGAACCGGAAGCGATTCTTACCCTTAACCAATCCACTTTATTTGAAAGTAACATAAACGGTTATTATGCGAAGCGTAAAAATAAAGTAGGGGTTTCGTTGTTTGGAGGCGTAACACGCCAAAAAGCGGCGGATGTAAATAAAGATGGATTTTCAGACGTGCCACAGGTACAAAATGTGATCTTTCATCCGCGGTTGTTTTTTTATTTTAATTCTAAAAGCACGCTCGCCATTGGTGTATCTACCATGTTCGAAACGCGCAAAGGCGGCGACATGACGGTGTTATACTCTACCCCTGATACGGCACATCAGTTCTTTGAGGAAAATAAAACCAATCGTAATACGGCCGACTTTGTTTTTACAAACATCGCGTCCAACAAAAATTGTTTTTCCATTAAAGGAAGCGCTAGTTTATTTGACCGTAATTTATCCACCAATTGCTACCGCTTCGATGGCAACCAGCTGAATGGTTATTCTGAAATTTCCTATCTGATACCGCGCGCAAAAAACGATCTTGTAGGCGGATTGAACCTTTGGGCCGACATTTACAACAACAAACAGGTTGATACCGCCTATTTGAAAGGATACGAATATTATACCCTTGGCGCTTTTGTTCAAAATACTTTTAAATACAAAGAAAAACTATTTGTAGAGGCGGGCCTTCGATCCGATTATCATACCCGTTACGGATTTTTCGTTCTTCCCAGGGTTGCCGCTTTATATAAATTCAATTCACATTGGTACACGCGACTTGGATATGGGGCCGGCTATAAAACGCCTAATCCCCTGGCACAACAAAATACCGAGGCTGATATCCGAAAAATTTATCCTATACAAAACAACCTTATTGCCGAACGTTCAGTGGGGCTCAATGCGGAGCTTAATTTTAAAACAATGCTTGGCGATAAAGGATCGGTTCAAATTAATGAGGCGCTCTTTTATACAGGAATTCAAAATCCGGTAACAGCCTACACCGATTTTTTAGGCGCTACCACTTTTTATAACGAAGTTAAACCAACAATTTCTAAGGGCGTTGACACCTATGCGCGTTTGTCTTATGGCCGCTTCGAATTATACATGGGATATACTTACACTATTGCGCGCAATGAATTTAATTCCAAGCAACCTTATGTGGTTTTAACGCCCCGTCATAGAGCAGCGGGAACGCTGGTATATGAGATAGAAAAAAAGTGGCGTTTTGGGTTAGAGGGGTCTTATAACGGCTACCAATATTTGAATGATGGCAGTAAGTCTCCCTCATATTTCTTTATGGCTGCCATGATAGAAAGAAAGTTTAAACACGTGGGAATAGTATTAAATGGCGAGAACCTGTTAGATGTAAGACAAACACGTTATGAGAACATTGTTATTAAGCCTAATACAAACCCAACATTCAAGCCTCTGTGGGGACCTATCGACGGAAGAATTATCAATTTATCGGTTGTATTCAGGTTATAACAGATTTTCTTCAGAATTGCTTTCTAATATTGTAGTATAAATTAATATAAACCCTAAAGATAAAAAATGAAAAACCTGATTTTTATTGTAGCGTTAAGCCTGGGAGTAGGTTTCGCTAATGCACAAAAAGTGAAAGAAGCTGACGTTCCTGCTGCTGTAAAGGACGGCTTTAAAAAACAATTTCCTGCTTCTAAAGTAGAAGGATGGGAAAAAGAAGGCGGCAATTACGAAGCTGAATTTGATCAGAATAAAGTAGAGGCCTCGGCTCTTTTTGATGCCTCGGGAAAACTTTTAGAAACAGAGGTAGAAATAAAAGTTTCTGAATTACCCAAAGCGGTAACTGATTATATGAACAAAAACGTTCCGGGTAAAAAAATAAAAGAAGCGAGCAAAATCACTGATGCTGCCGGAAAAATTTCATATGAAGCTGAAGCGGGAGAAGCAGATTATATTTTTGATGCTAATGGCGGCTTTGTGAAAAAAGAAGTGGAAAAAGAAGACGATAAAGATGATGTAAAAAAATAATTCGGGTTCTTGTTGTATAGAAGCCGCCTCCCCGGGCGGCTTTTTGCTTTTATGTCATTTTACTTTATGGTTTTAGATTCCGTCTTCGCTCATCCAAACACCTGCTTAACTAAAATTAACAGCGTTATACCAAACTAAAAAAGGTTTGGTTTCGTTTTTGTATATAAGAGAGATCTGAACGTTCTTTTAAAAATTAAGGGTCAGTTCAAAAAAACCAGTTATTAAACAAAGTCGGCCAGATGTATAAATGCAGGAAAAGGATACAAAGAGATGGTTTACCTTTATAACAGAGAAGAGAAATAAATTATTAAACATATATACTAACATTTAAAAATAAATAATTATGGAAGCAAAGAATAAAGTGGGAATGATTTCAAAAAGAATAGTTCTCGTAAGCGCAATACTAATGCTTGCCGCCTCTTCGGCCAGCGCAGCAACCCTTGAAACCGTTTTAACCGCGGCAAAAGGCAGCCTGGTAATTTTTTACATCATCGCGGCCATGTTTACTCTAGGGTTTTTGATCCACTTCGCCGGAACGCGCCTTACTAAAAAACACGAAAGAATATTACGCGCGGCAGCAAGCCCTTCGGTAGGCCGTCGTCAGCATCACCACTATCGCAAGGTCATTAAAAAAACCGCTTAATAAAACAAAAGCCGCCTTAATAAGCGGCTTTTTTGTTTTTCATTATTCTTCTTTATCTAAGGAGTCTTCGAGCCGGCTTACCTTATCGGCCTTATAATCGCCGCTCTCAACGGCTAACACTTTTCCGGTTTCGTCCAATACAAAAAAGTAAGGGATCTTGGTGTCTTTAATTCCCAATTTTTTTGCCACCTCTTTTACATCGGTCTTTTTGGTATCCATAACATATGGCCAAAATGCCTTATCGGTACTTTTCTGATAGCTTTCGGCAATATCAAAAAACCCACTGATGAATGGTACGAACATAAAATTCACATCGTGGCTCATGTCCATGTCGTGTTTCGTGGCCTTGCTTGTATTTACAAAAGCATCGCAAAGCGGATTCATCCATTTTTTCATGGCGTCTTCGGCGCTTCTGTGAAAAGCCATTCCTATAACGCTGTGTTTTTTATTTTTGATCGGCAGGGTGGCCGCTTTTTTGTCAAGCGTTTCTCCAACTACGTCAGGAAACGACTGTCCGATCTGTGCTTTCCCCGCAAGGGCAAAAACAACTATGGCAATTGTTGCTAGTTTTTTCATGAATTCTGTTTTTGGTTTAACAATCTATTTTTAATACTCTATCCTGATGTCTTCCGCCTTCAAATACGCTGCTTAAAAAAGCGTCAACACAGGCAAGGGCCTCTTCTTTAGTAATAAATCTTGCGGGAAGGGCCATAACGTTAGCGTTGTTGTGTTGGCGTGCCAGCGCGGCTATTTCTCTGTTCCAACACAAAGCCCCCCGAATGCCTTTATGTTTGTTTACGCTCATGTTTATGCCATTACCGCTTCCGCATATAACAATACCAAGATCGCTTTCTTTGTTTAAAACCGAAATGGCAACCGCGTGTCCATAGTCAGGATAATCCGCCCGCTCGGCACTGTAGCATCCTTTATTTTCAACTGTAAGGTTCTTTGATTTAAGATAGTCTATAACTTGCTCTTTAAGCTCAAATCCCGCGTGATCACTTCCAATTGAAATTTTCATTGTATATACATCCTTATTTCACAAAAATACATTATTGTTTGTAATTAGTAATTCACGTTAATTAACACTCATAACTTATTACACTGGTAACTAGCAGTTCTCAATTAACAACAGGGCATATAATAGTTGTTAATAGGCTGTTTTATGTGTTGATATTTGTACGATTTGTTTTTAATGATTTATCCGTTTAAAATGTTAGGCTCGTTGTTTTTGGTTTTGTCAAGATTTTTAGCGGTTATTTGTGGGGTATTTTTGGTTTGTTTTTAACCATTTAAAGTCATAAAACTCCTATAAGTTATTAATGTTAATTACTATTGTCTTACATAAAAAGAAATTTGTTGTGTTGACTACCAAACAATTAAAAGATTACCTTTGTTAATATAATGTTGGTTGACGTTCATATTCCATAATTGCAAATTTTAATTACTTATTTCTTAACACAACTAACACCATATAATAATACATATTAATTATTTTTTAAATAAGTTATATATATAGATATATGATCTTAGAAAAAGGATACCTCGAAAAAAAAATTGATCCGGCTATTGATTTGTTTGAAGAAATAAATTATCTTAAGAAAGAGAAGAACGCGGTAATACTGGCCCACTACTATCAAGACGCTGACATACAAGATATTGCTGACTATATTGGGGATAGTTTAGGTCTGGCGCAGCAAGCGCAAAAAAGTAAAGCTGATATCATTTTATTTGCGGGAGTACATTTTATGGCCGAAACGGCTAAGATCTTAAATCCAACGAAAAAGGTTTTAATTCCCGATCTAAAAGCCGGTTGCTCATTAGCCGATTCTTGTCCACCTGAATTATTTTCAGAATTTAAACAAAAGCACTCTGATCATATTGTAATAACATACATAAATTGTACAGCTGAAATTAAAGCTCTATCGGATATCATATGTACTAGTAGTAATGCTGTTCAAATAGTAGAAAGTTTACCAAAAGATCAAAAAATAATATTTGCGCCTGATAAGAACCTGGGAGCTTATATTAATAAGAAAACAGGGCGTAACATGGTTCTTTGGAATGGTGCCTGTATGGTTCATGAGATATTTTCGCTGGAAAAATTAATTAAATTAAAAGCTAGTAATCCGGATGCTGAGATCATTGCACATCCTGAATGTGAAGCAGATATTTTAGAAAAGGCTGACTTTATAGGTAGTACAACAGCCTTATTGAATTATACATCAAGATCAAATAAAACAAAATTTATAGTTTTAACGGAAACAGGTATTTTACACCAAATGCAAAAAAATAATCCCCAAAAAACATTTATTCCTGCTCCCCCAAATAATAATTGTGCCTGTAATGATTGCCCATATATGAAACTCAATACGCTTGAAAAAATTTATATTGCTTTAAAATACGAGCAACCTGAGCTTTTAATGGACGAAAACCTCATAAATAAAGCTAAAAAACCTATTTTGAAAATGTTGGAATTATCTGCTAAATTTGGGTTATAAGTATTGTTAACCTGAAGAGAGAGAAATTGCGTTTTTTAAAAAGAAATAAATTCCTGGTTTTATTAATTCTGAATTCCATATTCTTTATTACTAATTCACAAACTACCAATCCAAACGGTTATAATAAATTTTATTACGATAACGGCGCCCTTTCTTCCGAAGGTTTAATGAAAAATGGTCAACCCGACGGTTACTGGAAAAATTATTATAAGAATGGAAAAATAAAAACAGAAGGAAATAGAAAAAACTTTTTATTGGATAGTATCTGGAAATTCTATTCAGAGAACGGAAGAATTACTAAATCCATTAATTACGCTGAAGGTAAACGCAACGGAGCTGTTTGTAATTATGACACAGCTCAAAAAATTATATCACGCGAAATATTTGTGAATGATATAAAACACGGAACAACAAAATATTTTTATCCGAGCGGTAAAATAAAACAAACCCTACCCTATGTTAATGGAAAACCAGATGGCTTTTCTTATGAATTTTCGCAAGACTCTGTAATATTAGCCGTATATGAATATAAATCGGGCATCTTACAAAATACCGACCGCATAAACAGAAAAGATACTGACGGAAAAAAGCAAGGCATGTGGAAGGATTTTTATGAAGATGGAAAAGTAAAAAAAGAAGAGCGGTTCAATGATGATGTGCTTGATGGATATGTAAAAGAGTATGATAAAAAAGGAAGCCTGATAAAAACAGAAAAATTTAATTTAGGAAAGCAAGTAAAGAACGCACCCGAATTAGCGGTGGTTGAAATTTTCAAAACGTATTACCCCGACGGCGTTATGCAATATGAAGGCCCTTACGTAGAGGGTGTGCCAATAGGAACACATTACCATTACCGTAAAAAGTTTAGTTGCGATTCTTTACCCGTTTCTCGTGATGATACTTCGGGCACATATATAAAAAAATGGGTTTGTCGTCAAATTCCTATTCCTGATTCGGCAATGACCTATAACGAGGGCGTAGTTATTGAAAGAGGGCCGGTTGATAGCTTAAGAAATAAAATTGGGGAATGGACAGAGTATCATAACACCGGTGAGTTTAAAGCAAAAGGACTTTGTTCTTTCGATCATCGCATAGGCGACTGGAGTTTTTATTATCCTAATGGAAAACTAGAACAAAAAGGACGATACGACAAGAAAGGCCGTACACAGGGCGCCTGGAAATGGTATTATGAGAACGGAGCACTGATGCGTGAAGAAAACTATGTTAACGGAAAACGCGAAGGTATTATGACCGATTATACCGAAGACGGAAAGGTGTTGACCAAAGGAACTTATTTGGATAATATGAAGGAGGGATTGTGGGTTTATGAAACAGCCGAATATAAAGAGATCGGAAAATACGTGGCCGACAAACAAGACAGCATGTGGAGAAGCTTTTACATGCCCAAAGAGCATCCGCGGATGGAAGGACGTTATTTAAACGGCGATCCCGACGGCATGCACACCTGGTATTATAGGAACGGAAAGAAAATGTTTCATGGCAATTATCAGGGAGGATTAAAACAGGGCGACTGGCGTTATTACGACGAAACAGGATATAATTATTTAACTATTTATTATGAGAACGATATTGAGATCAAATTTCAGGGCGTAAAAATTAAACCCACATACGAGGAAAGCTTGCGCGATTATTCGTCGTTGGTAAAAAAAGGATCGCTTGAAAAGACCGACAATCTTAAAAAAACACCCGAACCCAAAAAAGAAGAGTGAAGAAAAAAGAAAATAGCAATCGCTTTGCCGGAACCGAAGTGAACGCCGACACGCTGGAAATGCTTCCAATTGCCGTGGTTATTTTCGACAATAAGAAAGTGTTTTTTCTGAACCAAAAAGCAAAAGAGATATTAAGCCTTTCTTCAAAACAAAAACTTTCAGAACTTAAGCCGTTTGATTTTTTTCTACCCGAATTTCACAAACGCATTAGAGTTAGCAATGAAAAAATTCTGAAAGGCCAAACATTCCCGCCAATCGAAATTCGAATAAAAGATAAGAAAGGAAATGTTATAGACATTGAAGCTAAGTCTAACGCGGTTTATTTTGACGGCAACCACGCTGTGCAAGCCACCTTTCAAATCATTACCGAGCGAAAAAGACTCCAGAAAGAATTAGAACAAAAGTGGAACGACTACAAAGAGCTGCTTGACGTTTCGCCGTTTGCCTATTTTATCCACCACAAGGGATTTTGTAAGATGTGCAATAAAGAAGCCGTAAAGATCCTTAAAGAAAAATCGGCGGAAAAGATCTTAGGAAAATATTTGATCAATTACATCATACCCGAACAGCGCGAACGGGCCCTAATACGCCTTAAGGAGGCCACGGCAGGAAAAGAGTTCGACTTTGTCTCCTATAAAATAAGGACCGCGAAGAAGAATATTGTAAACGTTGAACTGAAGTCGGCCCCGGTAACCTATAACGGCGAAAGCTGCGTGCTTACGCTGATGAAAGACGTTACAGAAAAGGAAATTTACGAAAAAGAAAAACTAAGGGCTGAGATAGCGGAAGAACACAATAAAAAGCTACTCGAAGAAATTGAACAGCGGAAAACAATAGAGCGAAAACTGCAAACACTTTTCAATACGTCCACCCACATCATTTGGACGATTGACAATAAGTATAATTTTACTTCATTTAACGACAACTATAAGAACCAGCTAATAAAATATTACAACACAAAATCCTTCGGAAACGGCAACCTAAAAGCCCTTTATAAGAAGCTTCTTACAAAAGAGGATTATAAGCTTTGGATGACCAACTATAAAAAGGCCTTTGAAGGAGAGTATGTGGTTTTTGAAACATTAAAAACCCTGAAATCGGGAGAAGAGATATACAGAGAAGTTTATTTTAATCCCATAAAAGATCAGAGCGGCAAGGTTAAGGAGGTAGCGGCCATTTCTCATAATGTTACTGAAAGAAAACTAAACGAAAAAGCCGTTAAGGCGCAAACCGCAAAACTAAGCGCCATCTTTGAAAGTAGCTCTTTTCTGGTTTGGACGGTCAATAAAAAATTCCAGCTCACATTCTTTAACCAGAAGTATGTGGAGGTCTTTAAGCAAAAGTATGGCGTAATGCCCGTATTAGGAAAAATGGCATACGAGATCATACCGCAAAAATTTAAAACAGAAAACAAAAGTCTGTGGCATCCAAAATACGAAGAGGTATTTAAGGGCGAGCAGGTAATTTTTGAAAGACAAGATCGCGATAAGAAAGGTGGGGAACTTTATCGTGAAGTTTATCTTAACCCCATCAAAGGCGAAAGCGGGGAGATCTTTGAGGTAGCCTGTTTAGCGCACGACATTACCGAAAACAAGAATAACCAAAGGCAGGTTATTGAGCAAGCAGCAAAAATAAAAGCCATTTTTGAAAGCGGATCGCACATAATGTGGACGGTAAACAAAGATCTGGCATATACTTCGTTTAATAATAACTTTTCAAAAGCAATTTTTAATCTTTATGGTCAAAAGCCCAAATTAAACAAAGCATTAACCCGACCACAAAACCAATACGCCACGGCCGAATACCATAATTTTTGGAATGGCAAATACGAAGAGGCTTTTACCGGAAAGGCCATCGATTTTATAACCGAAAGAACTAACATTGACGGAAAAAAGACATTCCGACAAATTTTTTTACACCCAATATATAACCAGGACAACGAGGTAATAGAAGTTTCGGGAATGGGCTTTGACATTACCGATAAAGTACTGAACGAACAAAAAGCCACTAGCCAGGCGGCAAAACTGAATGCCATCTTCGACGGAAGCTCGCATTATATTTGGACGGTTGATAAAGAAGGAAGCCTTACTTCCTATAACAAAAACTATTCCGACCTGCTTAAAAGGATCTATGGATCAGAAGCAAAGCAAGGAAAGGCGCCCAACAGAGGAAAAATGGCGAGTGACGAAAAATATACCAGCTGGTGGGACGAACAATATAGCAAAGCTTTTAGCGGAAACTCATTGAACTTCGAAATTGCAATTGTAGACACGGCCGGCATACAAATTTATTTTGAAGTGTTTTTAAATCCGGTCTATGAAAACAATAAAATTGTTGAAGTATCGGGGGTAGCACACGACATTACCGAAAAGAAACTGAACGAGGACCGCATTAGTCAGTCGTTAAAAGAAAAGGAGGTTCTGCTTAAGGAGGTCCACCACCGCGTTAAAAACAACATGCAGGTAATTTCCAGCATCCTTAATCTGCAGTCTTCTTATGTTACCGACGAGTACGCGCTGGCCCTTTTAAAGGAAAGCCAGAACCGCATTAAAACCATGGCTTATATTCACGAATCGCTATATCAAAACAAAACGTTTTCCTCAATTAACTTTTCCGAATATGTGTCTACTTTGGCTAATAATATCCTCCACTCCTACTCTACCGGACAAAAAGTGAAGCTGGTGCTTGATATTCAAAAAATAATTCTTAATCTTGATACATCAATTCCTGCGGGCCTTATTATTAACGAATTGGTTACAAATTGCTTTAAACATGCGTTTAATAAGGACTCAAATGGAATAATTTTAATAAATTTACATGCCGAATCAAATACGGTCCGTTTGGAAGTATCGGATAACGGCAAAGGGTTCCCTAAAGAAATTGACTTTAAAAACACTAATTCTTTGGGGCTTCAACTGGTAAACACCCTGGTTGAACAACTGAACGGAACAATAGAATTAAAAGAAAATAAGTATAAGGGTACCGGGTTTTATATTAGTTTCCCAATGTAAAATAAAATGGAAAAGTTAAACATATTTATAGTTGAAGACGAAAGCATCGTTGCAAAGGACATTCAAAACAGCCTCACAAAACTGGGGTATAATGTTTTGGGAATAGCAAACAATGGCAAAGAGGCCATTGATAGCATTTTGGCTTTAAGGCCCGATCTGGTGTTGATGGACATTATGATAAAGGGCGGGATGACCGGAATAGAGGTAGCTGAAAAAATAAAAGAAGAGGTTAATATTCCCATTATCTTTTTAACGGCCTATGCCGACGAGAGCACGTTAAGCAAGGCGAAGGTTACCGAACCTTACGGATATATTTTAAAGCCGTTCAAAGAGATCGACCTGCATAGCACCATCGAAATGGCGGTGTATAAACACCAAAAAGACGCGGCCCTTCAAAAAGAGCGCGACTTCTTGTATTCATTGGTTGAAAACAAGGACGACACTACACAAGACATTTTATTCGTAAAAGCTAATAGCCGCTTAGTAAAACTATATTTAAAAGATATTTTTTATGTAGAAGCGCTTAAGGATTATGTAGTCATCAACACCCAATACGCTCGTTATACCGTTCATTCTACCATGAAGGACATTGAGAAAAAACTTGGCATGATCGATTTCATTCGCGTGCACCGTTCGTTCATTGTGCGCATCGAAAAAATTCAAAGTATCGAAA
>JBGASH010000067.1:9502-14850 GCA_044229775.1 Bacteroidia bacterium | reverse complement strand
TATTCCGGTGATATCGGAATTGGCGGATAAAGTTTGGAAAGCGCATTATCCATCCATTATTACTATGGAACAGATCAATTACATGCTCGATCTAATGTATAGTGATAAAAGTTTGCGCGAACAGATCACCACAAAGCAAAATGATTTTTACTTGATCGAAAGCGAAGGAAAAAATATCGGCTTTTTGTCGGTGAGCAAAATTGGACAAGACTCCTACATGCTTCATAAATTTTACATATTGCAGGATCTTGCAAAAAAAGGATCCGGATCCAAAGCCTTTCATCTGCTCGTTCAAACTATAAAACCAAAAAAAATAACATTAACGGTTAACCGCAAAAATTTCAAATCCATCAATTTTTATTTTAAAAATGGATTTATTATAGATCATGTGGAAGATTTTGATATTGGTAACGGTTTTGTAATGGAAGATTTTGTGATGATATGGAAAGCAATAAGGTAAAACGCAGATTTTTTATGATCGTTATGATTAACACTGATTACAGCAATCATAATTGATCGTAAAAATCATAATGATCAGCGTTCTATTTTTATTCTTCCTCAGAACCGGTTCCCTTTGAAAGAGAGTCAAGGTCCAGAACCTGATATATTTTCCAGGTTTGATAAGCAGTCCTGTTCAGTTGATTGCTTAAAACAATAATGGTGGTTTTATCACTCAATCGTCGGTGAAACGAGGTTCGGTAACCATGCCACCAGCCGTTATGAAATACTTCTTTTTTCAAACTGTAACTGTCTTTAAAATCTTTCATCCGCCACCCAAAACCGTAATTGCTCAATTTTTTTTCTTTGCTATACGCTTTGTAAGCGAGCTCCTGGGTTTTAGCACTCAATATTTTGTTTTGATATAACGCTTCGCTGAAGAGGAAAAGATCATAGGGAGTTGAATAAACACTTTTATCTCCTAATACAAAATCGGCAGCTTCTTTCTCTATTAATGTCCATTTGTTATCGTAAGGTTTTGAAACCGATTTTTCGAAGCGGTCCATACTTAAAATGGTGCCGGTATGTTTCATCCCCAAGGGTTTAAAGATCTCATCGTCCAAATATTTCGAAAACGGTTTCTTACTTACTTTTTCTACCAGTAATGCTAATAGCGCGTAGTTAGTATTACAGTAATTAAAAGCTTTGTTGGGTTTTAAATAAGCGCCCGGTTTTCTTTCAATCATTAATCTTAATACCTCTTCGTTGGTTAATACCGAATTTTGATTGGATACAAGATCATTCAAAAAATACATGTAATTGGGTAAGCCCGAGCGGTGACTCAGTAACTGTTGAATGGTAATTTCCGTATAGGGGAATTCAGGGAAGTAAGACGAAAACGTGTCCTCTAATTTAATTTCACCGGCTTCATATAATTTTAAAACGGCTGTAGCGGTTATTACTTTTGATACGGATGCCAGTTGAAACATGGTGGTATCGGTTACCGGAATATTATTTTTTTTGTCGGCCAAGCCAAACGACCTTTGATAGATAATTTCGCCGTCTTGCGCCACTATAACTGAACCGTTAAATCCTAAATATTTGGTCATGTTATTAAATAGGGTATCCAATCGGTAATTAACATCCTGGTATTTTTCGGGCATGTTAAATTCGGCTTCGTGTTTGATATTATCTTTTGCATTGCCCGAGTTATTGCCCGAGTTAGAATGCCCGCAACTCAAACACATTAACCAAAAGAAAAGAAAAACACTATTTTTCATACAATTTTATTTACATCTTTAATCTTGATACTTCAGTCTTGATACTTTAATCTTGATACTTTAATCTTGATACTTTAGTCTTGATACTTTAATCTTGATACTTTAATCTTTATACTTTAATCTTGATACTTTAATCCTACTTCTCACTTCTCACTTCATCATCATCTTTGTATTTGTCATAATCCAGTTTGTTTCCCCAATAATTCATCTGCTGCTTTATCCATTCCTTTCTTTTGCTGATATAACTACTGGGTGGATTAGCTTTGTAGCGAATGGGATTTGGCAGAACTGAAGCAATGCCGGCCGCTTCATCCTTTGTTAGCTTAATGGCTTTTTTCTTGTACCAAAATTGCGAAGCCGCTTCAGCGCCGTAAACACCATCACCCATTTCAATACTGTTCAGGTACACTTCCATTATGCGTTCTTTACTCCAAAATATTTCTATCAATAAAGTGAACCAAACTTCAAACGCTTTTCTTATATAGCTTCGGCCGGACCATAAGAACACATTTTTAGCAGTTTGTTGTGTGATGGTACTGGCCCCACGAATATGTCCGCCTTTTTCATTTTCTTTCATAGCCTTTTGTATCGCACCCCAATCAAAACCAAAATGTTTTAAATAGTTCTGATCTTCACTACACACCACCGCCAATTGTAATTTTGGAGAAATGTTTTCAAGAGGCTCCCAATCGTGCTTCATGCGAAGATCTTTGCCGTCCATTTTTTGTTCGATGCAGCGAATGAGCATAAGAGGCGTAACAGGAATAGGTACCCATCTAAAAACGATGACCGATATAATGGAAACCCCAATGAACCAAAGGAGAGCCTTCCATAAAAAGGTTAAAAACGACTTAAGATACTTCATTAAATAGCAAATCTATTCGTATTTTCGTAAGCTGAACGGCCATTCCAATAAATAAATTAACCGCCCGTTTTTAATTAAATGTTCAAAAGAGCCATATTTTTATTTATCATTCTTGTTGGTGCTTTGGTGGGCTTATATTTTTACAATAAGTTCAACAAAGCGCCCGAAATAAAATTTAACGAATTGCGCTTAATGGATAACAATAACCAGCCATTTGATCTTAATTCGCTAAAAGGAAAAAATATTATTCTGTGTTTTTACGCCAGCTGGTGCGGACCCTGTAACAGAGAACTAAAAGCGCTTAACGCAGTAAAAAATGCCGAATTACCCGATTGTGAAGTGATCTGCATTTCTGACGAACCTTTTGAGCAGGTAATGGAATTTAAGGAAAGCCATCAATATCCTTTTACCTTTTTAAAAATGGAGCAGGGCTTTGAGCAGGTAAAGATCGCCTCTATCCCGACAGCCTATCTGTTCAATAAAAAGTTTGAAATTGTGTATGAACAGGTTGGCGAAATAGAATGGAAGGATCCCTCAACACTCAATCATTTGAAGAGTTTGTTTTGACCAAAATCAGTATATTTACGAGACCGTTTATGAAAAGAATTATTCTTTTATTTTTTCCTGTATTATTAGCTGCGCAAACCGAGTATATCGATTATCGCTCGGTAACCAATCCTTTATATTGGAAAAATCGTAAACCTTACGAAGGTTATTGGCAACAAGATGTGCATTATGTGATCAAAGCTGAGGTAAACGATAGTACGGATATTGTTACCGGATCGGAAGAGTTAACGTATTGGAATAATTCGCCTAACGATTTAGGCGTAGTGTATTTTCACCTTTATTCAAACGCGCAATGCAAAGATTCCTATTTGGCCGACCTGTACAAGAACAACGATTATAAATTTAAGTTTGGGAAGTACCGCGAAAAGAATTTAGGGACAACCGTTGAAAAGATCACGCTTAACGGCACCGAACTTAAAACTGAATTAGACAATACTATTTTAAAAGTTTGGCTCCCTAAACCTTTACTAAAAGGCGAATCAGTTACCTTTAATATTGACTTTACTACGTATTTTGATAAAGAGGTTATCCGTAACCGGATGAAAACATTTTCGACTTTTGGTTTCAAACATTACGATCTGGTTCATTGGTATCCGCGCATTTCTGTTTTTGATAGAAAAAAAGGTTGGGATACCGATCAGCACATGGATCACGAATTTTATGGCGATTACGGTTCGTATTATGTAGAAGTTACTTTTCCTAATAATTATATTGCCGATGGAACCGGGGTAATGGTAAATGAAAAAGAAATGTTACCCGATTCGCTTCGTAAAAAACTCGATATCAGTAATTATTTAAAGAAACCTTGGAACTCACCGCCATCAACTGTTATTCTTAAAGACGGCAGTAAAAAAACCTGGAAGTTCTCGGCCATCAATGTGCACGACTTTGCCTTAACAGCCGACCCAACTTACCGTATTGGTGAAAGTAATTGGGAAGGCGTTCGGTGTATTGCCTTGGTACAGGAACCTCATGCCGCGGGATGGTATAACGCCACGCAATACATGGCAAAGATCATCGAAGTAAATTCGTATAATATCGGTCTGTACCACTACCCCAAAAATGATTTGTGCCGATGCGCAGGATGGCATGGAATACCCATGCTTACATTATGTGGCGGTTACGATCCTGCTTACCGTAGTTTATTTATCCACGAAATGACGCAATTGGTTTATGGGCATGTTGGGTAGCAATGAAACGTACCGCGCTTTTATGGATGAAGCGATTTACACAATTTTATACCGCCGACACCTATCAGTTCATTGATGGTCCCTTATAAAGAACCGTTTGGGATCGGTAAATACGAGAAAAGATTTACTAATCCAACCCGCGTTATCGACGATCAGGTGTATAACGGTTATTACAACTCCGTTGTTAATCGTGGTGAGGAGGTAACACTGAATACGCATAGCGACGATTATAATGGCGCTATCAGGCACGGAGGCGGATATAGCAGTGTGTATTTTAAAACGGCCACCATGCTTAAAAATTTGGAATATGTTTTGGGTCGCGCACTTTTTGATAAAGCTATGCAAAGTTATTTTAAGCAATGGAAAATGTGTCATCCGTATCCTGAAGATTTTCGCCAGGCCATGTCGTATTATACAGGACAAGATCTGGATTGGTTCTTTGACCAATGGCTAGAAACCACAAAGACCATCGACTATAAAATAGGAAGAATTAAGAAAAAGAAGAATGGCATTTTTGAAATTACATTTAAACGTAAAGGTACCATGCAAATGCCGCTTGACTTTACGGTTATCGATAAGAACGATTCGGCGCGCCATTACCAAATTCCAAATACATGGTTCGAAAAACCAACGCGTGCCAATACTTTGCCAAGATGGATAGGATGGGGGCCAAAACTAAAACCAACTTATACTGCCACGGTAAATATTGGAATGAAAATAAAGAATGTGATCATTGATCCGAGTTTCCGATTGGCGGATGTGGACATGATGAACAATGTGAAACACGGTAAAATTGATCTGGTATTCGACTCTCACATTTATAATCCGCCAAACTGGAAGCAGTACGATATGAAGGTGCGTCCCGCATTATGGTTCAATGGCTATGACGGAGTGAAGATAGGGGCACACCTTAATGGAAATTATATGGGTGTTAAACATGTGTTTGATGCCACGGCCTGGTTCAGTACAGGTTTGGGTCAGTATGGATTTGATAGTACCGTAAGAAAA
>JBGASH010000067.1:0-9496 GCA_044229775.1 Bacteroidia bacterium | reverse complement strand
ATTAAGAAATCAAGTGTGTACGCGCAAATAAAATCGTTAGATGGTTTAGACGCGTTAACCTTAGGTTTTGAGAAAAAAAGCAATAATGAAAAAACCCGTTTATATGTGCATTACAAGGGCATGCTTAGAGATGTGCCGCAAGACATGGTGTATTTAATTAATAACCACGAGTGGGGTTATCAAAAATTCAACAGCGCCATACACGTTGGTATGGAACATAATTATAAGTACAGTAAAGGAACCGGAAATATTTTATTGAACTTTAGAACCTCGGCCTTTACTCAGGATTATGATTTCTCGGCCATCACCTTCCAAACCGTAAATAAAAATGATCTTGGGAAAATTAACATCAATACGCGTGTTTTTGCGCAAATGGGTTTTGGTAATAATATTCCATCCGAGTCGGCTTTGTTTGTGGCCGGCGCCAATAACGAAGAGTTAATGGATAATAAATATACCCGTTCGTATGGCATCATTCCGCCTGATTGGGGAGGGTATGGGGCCGTTACCAATCACTTTAACATGGGCGGTGGTTTAGGATTGCGAGGGTTTTCGGGGTATTTACTTCCTCAAAAAGATCCGGATGGCACATTCCGTTACAATTATAAAGGCATTAGCGGAGGCGCTTTTAATACAGAGATAGAATTCGGTGAATTATTTAGTTTTATTAATCCAAAATTTTTGAAGAACAGTATTAAGTTCCAGCCTTATTTGTTTGCTGATGCCGGAATGATCAATACTAACTTTACTTTTGAGGCTAATAAAATGAGCGGGTTAATGTGTGATGCGGGTGTTGGTGCAACTTTAAATATCGTTCGCTGGGGTAAATTGGTTAATATAAAACCACTCAGTATCCGTTTTGATGTGCCGTTATTTATTAATCGCTTGCCTTACGCCGAAAATGATTACGTAATGTTCCGATATGTGATCGGAATTAATAAAGCGTTTTAATTCAAATACTGCCGCCGCGCTTTCTTAAGAACCATTCGGCTGATAATAATCCCAACAATAAAAAGAAGAGCCATTTAAGATCGATGAGATCGTTCAGTTGTTTTTGGGAATAGGTAACCGGTTTAATCAGTTCATTGGTGAGTAATTCTTTTTCCAGTTTCTCAATTTCATTGGCGTAAAATAATTTACCGCCGCTATTGCGCGATAATTGATAGAGTAAGGAATGATCGGCGATGGTGTTTGTTTTTTCCGCCACAACTGCTTTTACTGTAATGATGCCACTTTGCGAGAGTAATAGTCCGTTCACTTTTGTATTGGCTTTGTATTTATATTCGCCAGGAGGAAACAAACCGGCTTCAATATGATAACCGTTACCATTTTTGCTTAAGGTGTAATTGTATTGTTTGCCTGCTTCATCAAAAAGTGTCACATTTACTTCGGGTTCGGTTATGAGTTGATAACTTTGATTGTAAACTTCGGCGTTAAAGTCAATGACCTCGTTTTCGTTTATTATTTTTTTAGTGTAAACCCTGAAAAAACTTTTATCGGCCTTTACCGATAAATACTGAATGGTTTTATTAAGCAGTTCGTTGAACAGATTGTGATTTTTATGATCGGCGTAATCTCTCAATTTCCATTTCCAGATCCCATCGCCAATAAAGGCGCCTGTTTTTTGTCCGCTATTATCACTAAAAACCAACATCGGATTTTCGGTATCTACCACTCCGATCTTTTGAAACAACAAACTATTTGCTCCGGCCGAAACATTATAGTTTCCAAAATAACAATTAACGGCAGGGAGGTCTTTTACAAAATTCTTAAGCTCATCACTTACATTGAACAACGAAAAATTCTTATTGATCACCGGTTCGGTTTCGTTGAATTTATTGTAAGATGAATTTATTTTTACACCCGGAATGATATCATTCGCCATTGGATCGATCATTAAATACGATTGTCCGTTTGCGTTCATTTCTTTTAAAAGATTACTGTTTGCCAGTGCAACGTTGTGCAGAATAATTAAACTGTACGGTTTTAAGGGTTTATTAAGATCGGAAAGAATGTAGCTTTCTACTTCATATGCCTGATTAGCTTCAATGCTTTCTTTAATAGCGGCTATATCCGGATGTGGCGCTTTAGCCAGGATCATTATTTTTTCGCGATTATCGATCACATCAATAACAAAACTCTGCGTATTATTTTGCGTATTATTTTCTTCTGCCAAAGGGGTTATTTGAACATTATATTTTTGAACGCCGGGCTTATCGGCCTCTAAAATAAAATTAAGGGTTTGAATAAAATTATCATTGGTAACAGTAACCGTTTGTTCACCTTTCTTAGTAGCGCCTTGCCAAATGCTAACGGTTACGGGTTTCCCTTTTAATTTAAGCGACTGTAAAACAACTTCCACGGGAAATTTATTTTCGAGATATACCACCTGATTGTGATTTATTTTTTGAATAAGGACATCCTTTTTAAGGGTGGTGTCTCCTAAAGCGATCGTGTATACCGGAAATTTAAATTTTTCGGCAATATATAATGGATTGGCGCCTTTATTAATAATGCCATCGCTGGCTATTACCAACGCCCCAATGTTTTGGTTAGCGTAATTGTTCTCAACTTCATTTAGCAGTTGCGAAAAATCGGTTTCTTTATCCGAAAAATCCGGGGCCGACTCGGCGCGTGTTTTAGTTCCAAATAAAAGATAATTGACAGTATATTTTTCGGCCAGCTTCACGTTCAATTCGTTTATGCGTTTAAGAAGATCGGTTCTTATAGGCGTCGAATCTTTAGATGAGATAACGGAAGTAGAATTATCCTGCGCAAAAATGATAACCGGCTTTTCGGTTTCATTGGTAGTGTGTTTTAAAAAGACGTTAAGCAATAAAAAACTGATCACGGTTACAGTAATGAACCGGAAAGAAAACAGAACATAAATAAGAAGTTTTGTAAACGTATCGCGTTTTATTTCGCGCTGATATAAAAGAAATGCATAACCAAAACCGGCAAGGAAACACAAAAGAAAATAATACCACGGTTGTTCAGAAATAAGGTTCATTCAAAAAAAATGCCTGCATGGTTGCAGACATTAAAGTTAACACAAATGTTTTTATAAGAAGATTAAATTAAGTTAACATCCCGCCACACACATTAATGCATTGTCCGGTAATATAATTGCTCATACCACTGGCTAAGAACAATGTAAGGCCCGCTACGTCTTCGGCGGTACCGCCTCGTTTCAAAGGGATCCCATCACGCCATTGTTGAACGGTTTTTTCATCCAGAGCCGCGGTCATTTCTGTTTCAATGAAACCGGGAGCAATAGCGTTACAGCGAATATTGCGCGAACCCAATTCAAGTGCTACCGATTTGGTAAAACCAATAATACCTGCTTTTGAAGCGGCGTAATTAGCCTGGCCTGGATTACCTTTAACACCAACAACCGAACTCATATTGATTATGGAGCCGCTTCGGGCTTTTAACATTGGGCGCTGTACGGCTTTAGTTAAATTAAATACCGATTTTAAATTGGCGTTTATTACTTCATCCCATTGTTGTTCGCTCATACGCATTAACAGGGTATCGCGGGTAATTCCGGCATTATTTACTAATATATCTATGGTGCCAAATTCGGCAACAACAGTATTTACCAATTCATCTGCCGCTTTAAAATTTGCGGCATCACTTTTATAACCTTTGGCTTTAATACCAAATGCCGCCAGTTCTTTTTCTAATGCCAGCGCTTTTTCGTCAGAACTTAAGTAAGTGAACGCCACGTTACAACCTTGTTCGGCAAATTTTAAAACAATACCCTTTCCAATTCCGCGAGTTGCACCGGTTACAAGGGCCACTTTATTTTCGAGAAGTTTCATAATTTATTTGTTAAAAGCTCAAATATAGCACAATTAACTTTATTGGATTTTGGGCCTTTTAAGGATCTTTTTAGGAGTTTAAAAAAGCTTTTGAAAGCTTCTTTTAGGCCCTTTCTGTTTTTTAAATGCATGATAATCAAATAAATAAATATTTATCTGTTTAATATTAACAAAAATTCTAATTTTGGCATGCATATTGTTAAAATAGGTGAAACAAAAACTAATTAATAATTCAAAAAAACGAAAAAATGAGAAGTAAAAACTTAATATCAAAACTAGCGGCCTTAGTCATGGTGCTATTTTTGTTTAATGGAAACGCTCAGCAACAGTATTCAACACAATCGGTCCCTTATCAGCAGATCTTTTCTCCTGATTCATTGGAAGGTTTTGATGAAGATATGGCGATTGAAGGTTCAAAAGCCGCTGGTTGTTATGGCTCGGAATTTAAAGTATATATGTCAAGACAAAAAAGGGCATATATTAATGCTAAATATAATATCCGCGAAAGTGACAATGGCGCTTTTAAAGGGTATATCCCAACAGTACAGGCAGCTGCTTGTGTGAACGAAGATTTTGAAGCTTCTGCTGCTGGTAATATCACTTCTTCTGGTCAGATCACTGGTTGGACAATTAACCAGGGGACTAATAGCGGTTCAAGTACATCTTGTAACCCAAACCCTTTTAATGCGCAGCCAAACAACTCTCAGTTGTTTAACGTACCGGGTGGTTTGATCGATCCAATCATTGGAGCAGGTTATCCTATCTTCTCGGTATTTGGTTCAGGTGCTCAAAATGGTGGAACTGCCGCCAACTTGACTAACATACCTCAAGGATGTTATGGCAATAATTTTATCAGAATTAATAACTCAACAACTGGTGATTATTCAATGGTTAAGTTATCAAAAACTATTGCCGTTACTTCTTCAAACGCTTTATTTCGTTTTGCGTTCATTGCGGTTATGAATACGGGCCACGCTTGTTGTGATGCAGGTGCTTTTCAAATTCGTTTATTAGATGGTTGCGGAAGCAACTCGGTTATGTCATGTCCTAACTTCTCTTCTGCAGCAGCTCCGAACTGTGGACAAGGTGTAACTTATATTCCTATCGGATCTCTTTATTTATATAATAAATGGTTTCAATCTACTTTAGATCTAACATCTAAAATTGGTTGTAACGTTACTATTGAAGTAATAGCTACTGATTGTAATTATGGTGGTCACTTCGGTTATGTTTATTTCGACTCTCAGTGTTTACCTATGGATATTATCGGTAACGGTAACTCATTCCCTGCCGGTACGCCAAAGATCACTTTACCTACCTGCGGTGCAACTGGTGCAAACATTACAGCGCCCACAGGTCTGGGTCCATATTTATGGCAAGGCCCATCATCCTGGGTAGCTAACCCATCTTATACTGCACAAACTGTACTAAACGTACCGGGTGGAACTTATACTTTAACCATGACCCCTCCTGGTGCATGTGCTCCTATCACTCGTACAATTACTGTAGTAAACACCCCTTCACCAAGTATAGTGGTTACCGTTACTCAGGTAACGTGTACCAATCCAATATCAAAAGCGTCGGCAACCTTAGCGGGAAGCGCTTCCATACCCGGAAACACAGTAGTATGGACCCCGGCGCCTGCATCAACTTTACAAGTAGGCGGTATCACCAGTGCTACGAACCTGCCCACAGGTACAGGTACTGTTACCGTTACCGACACAGCAGGTTGTAAAGCTTATGCAACATATAGCATTAATCCAACACCAATAGTACCAACGGTTGCGATCAGTTATGCGCCAACCAACACGATATCGTGCGCCATACCGGCCATACAGTTAATAGCTACGGGTGGTCCACCATCCATAGCAGGAAACTTAACGTATTCATGGACGAGTGGATGCGGCACTTATACGGGTTCAACGATATCCACGACGTGTCAGGGTACCTATCAGGTCTTTTGCACGGATGCCAATTCGGGCTGTACGGTCTCGCAGACGGTGCAGGTATATAAAGACGTCTCCGTTGCTACGGCGACTATAAGTCCTGGTAACCAAAACTTCCAGTGCGGAGTGGTACCAACCACCTATACCGGTTCACCGGCACCATTATCAAACTATACTTACCAATGGTATTTACCATGCGGTCCTCCATTAGCGGGTTATATTTGTAGTCCGGGTTGCGTGGGTGTATATACCTTTGAAGTAACCAACACTTTGAACGGTTGTAAATCTATTAAAACAGTAACTGTAGGATCAGTGGATGGTTTACCAAACTTAACGATCACAGCGCAAGCGAATAATTATTATGTAACCTGTGCTACCTGTGTAACGATGCAGATCACTTCCTCGATGACAGGAACCTCTTCAGCGGGTATAGGTGTACAATGGTGGAGTGCAGGTGGATCAACACTTACCACTTCAAACACCTTTAGTACTTGTACGGCAGGTAAC
Organism: Bacteroidia bacterium; assembly: GCA_044229775.1. Classification (GTDB taxonomy): domain Bacteria; phylum Bacteroidota; class Bacteroidia; order B-17B0; family Aurantibacillaceae; genus JAHEYG01. Next base: position 3,219 of record JBGASH010000067.1, on the reverse strand, counting down.
TACATTGCCTTTGCTTATAACTTAGCGGCACCAAATTGTTCGGTAACGCAAATGGTAACGGTGTTATCCAATACCACCGCGCCAACCGCCGGCTTTACCAGCACAGTGTGGGGTGTACAAAATCCAACACTGACCTGTTATGATCCATGTGTAGTATTAACGGGAACATCAACGGCAGCAAGCTATAGTGTAGGATGGAACACGCCGGGAACTATACCGGATGCTACAGTAAGTGTATGTTCTACTACTAATACCTCACAAACGTTATTAACACCAACTTATAGTGTAGTGATAACGGATCTGGTGAATGGTTGTGTTAAGAAAATCAGTACGTTTATTTGCGATCCGAAAACGGTAACGTTAACAGCGAAAGCTACACCAAGTTTATTAACCTGTAAAGTATTACAATCGCAATTACAGTATACAAATCCAATATCGGCCTTACATACGTGGACATGGACAACGCCATCACCGGGTACACAAATACCACAGGTAAACCCATTGGATGTTTTTGGTCCAGGTACATATACTTTAGAGGCAACCAATACCGTTAACGGATGTAAATCAACACAAACGGTGAATGTGGGATTGAACAATTTACCACCTGCAGTTGTTCCGGTGCCTGATGCAACGATTGCTTGCGGAAATGCCACCACTCAGATCAGTGCTGGTGTAACATCAACCGTTGGAAATACTTATTTCTGGACTGAGGTACCTAACGGTGCGGCCGTAAACCCTATCACCGGTGGAAATCCAACCGCTAATATGGTAGGATATTACGAAGTTACTATTACAAACACGATCACTGGTTGTACCAATATCAACTCGATCACTGTAGTAGCAGGAACATTAACAGCAGCGTTCACACCAGATCCACCAACAGGATTTGCACCATTAACCGTTAACTTTGCAAACCAAACCAATCCAAGTGGTGGAAGTTCATTATGGGGTTACGGTAACGGTACAAGCCAGTCATCAACTACTACAATTAATGGTTATACACAGTATACCTCACCTGGAACATACACAGTAGTGTTGTTCTCACAAAAAGGTGTTTGTGTAGATTCAGCCACTGCAGTAATAGTAGTAGAGATCCCATCAAAACTGGAAGTTCCAAACGTTTTCACGCCTAACGGAGACGGCGTAAACGACAACTTTATATTGCATACAGCTAACTTAACGGATATAACCTGTACAGTGTTTGACCGTTGGGGTGTTAAGATGTATGAAGTAACAACCGATAAAGGAAATATTTCGTGGGATGGAAAAACTCTTGGCGGTCATGCAGCCACAACCGGAACATATTTCTGGGTGATCAAAGCCACAGGAAAAGACGGACAGGATTACAACGACAAAGGAACAGTAACATTATATAAATAATTTGTCTGAACAATAAACTTTCAAAAAAACCCTTCGAGAAATCGAGGGGTTTTTTGTTTGTAATTAATGTAGGTTGGGAAAATTCAGACAATGGCTAAATTTCCATTTTTTCAACCAACATACACTTAGTTAGTAAAATCTTAATTTTTATTATTCACAACGCTTTCCAAAAAATAACGATTTTTTAGTTAATCATATGAAAATCAACAGTATATATATATGCAAAATAGTCGAGTTTACACTATTTAACTTAGGCACAGTTTTTGTCTTAATAAGAATGGCCTTAAGATTAAGGCCTTAAAAGGGGGTACCTTTAACACCAATATAAATTTAGTATCATGAAAAGAATAAAAGTATTAACAAAAGTAGTCGCCTTGTTGATGGTGCTTTTTGTATTTGGTACAAAAACAAAAGCCCAACAAGTAACATATGCTATGCCAGATGTAACGCAGGTTTTTGGTATAGATTCGTTAGATGGTTTTGATGAAGAGCTTGCTAAACAAGCTGCCTTTGCAGGTGGTTTTTTTGGAAGCGAATTCAAAGTCTTTATGTGGCGCGCTAAAAAAGATTATATCAAAGCAAAGTACAATATTAGAGATTATGATCTCGAAAATTCAGCTTTTATTAAAAGCGGAAACAATCAGGTGCAAGCCGCTGCTTGTGTGAACGAAGATTTTGAAGCTTCTGCTGCAGGTGCTATTACATCATCAGGACAAATTGCAGGCTGGACAATAATGAGTGGTTCTTGTTCAGGCCAAAGTAATGCCGCTTGTACATTGGCGGGTTGTTGTGCTAATCAACCAACAGCTGCTCAGTTATACAACGTACCGGGAGGTTTAGTTGACCCGAATATTGGTTCTTGTTACCCGATCTTCTCGGTATTTGGTTCAGGCGCTCAAAATGCCGGAACTGCCGCAAACATTACCAATATTCCTAACGGATGTTATGGTAATAACTTCATTAGAATTAATGATGGTGTTGCAAACTACAGTATGCATAAATTATCAAAAACCATTGCTGTAACACCGGCTAACGCCGTATTTATGTTCGCTTTTATTTCCGTGTTCTTTACAGGTCATGATTGCTGTAATGCAGGTGCTTTTAAGATCCAGGTAAAAGACGCTAATAACAACGTCTTAACGTGTCCTACTTTTTCGGCGTCCGCTCCTTCAAACGCATGTGTAAATACTTCAACAGATGCTCCAACTTATTTGACTTGTTGTAATAATGCTAATAACGTTTATAACAAATGGAAACAAGCTACTCTAGATCTTACTTCTTATATTAACTCTAACGTTACGCTTGAAATTGTAACCACCGATTGTACCGGTGGTGCACACTATGGTTATGTTTATTTTGATGCACAGTGTGCTCCAATGGATGTGATCGGTAACGGTAACTCATTCCCTGCCGGTACACCAAAGATCACTTTACCTACTTGCGGTGCAGTTGGTGCAAACATTACAGCGCCGGGCGGTCTGGGTCCATATTTATGGCAAGGCCCATCATCCTGGGTAGCTAACCCATCTTATACTGCACAAACTGTACTAAACGTACCGGGTGGAACTTATACTTTAACCATGACCCCTCCTGGTGCATGTGCTCCTATTACAAGAACAATTGTTGTGGTAAACACCCCTTCACCAAGTATAGTGGCTACCGTTACTCAGGTAACTTGTAATAACCCCATATCAAAAGCATCAGCAACCTTAGCGGGAAGCGCTTCCATACCCGGAAACACAGTAGTATGGACCCCGGCGCCTGCATCAACCTTACAGGTAGGCGGTATCACCAGTGCCACGAACCTGCCCACAGGTACAGGTACTGTGACCGTTACCG
>JBGASH010000066.1:2062-14373 GCA_044229775.1 Bacteroidia bacterium | reverse complement strand
GATCCATAATTAAAAAAGGAGTTAAATAGTGGAGTTGTAAAACTTCGAAACACATTTAACTTGAATCAAAAGTTAAACGCTCAAAGGGGTCAGATTGTCCCCCTCTTTGAGAGGGTGTCAGCTTTAGCTGACGGGGAGCATTGAGAATATTATTTAACTCCTAATGAAGAGGAATGTCCCCCGCTGGAGGGGGGGTCAGCTTTAGCTGACGGGGGAGGACTAGATGGGATACTTTATCTTTGATAAAACTCAACTATTTATCAAAAAAACTCACATCTTAGATAAAACCTACGGTACATCGAAGTTTTTCACCTGCCTTCCGGCAGGCAGGTTCAGAAAAAGTGGACAAATCGAGAAATATATAATGAAAAAATGAGGCCTATTAAAGCAGAAAAACAAAGTTAGATTTCCGTATGGGGTACTAGTAAGTACTAATTCTTCTTAAAAAAATACCGCTGTATAGCCAAATAATATACTGGGTAAAAATGGGCATACGATTTGTTTATCATCGGAAACTTCATTGCAAAATCAATCCTTAAGTTGGATTTTATTATTGCCTGAACACCTGGACAAAAATCAACATAGTTTCCTGCTTGTAATAATGGTGTAGAAATTGGTATCTCTTTATAACCATATTGGGTAACTTTTGCTTCTTCGTAACTCTTTCCCATAAACTCAACATACAGGTTCAAATTTGTTTGATAATAGCTTTTATATCTTCTCGGCAAGAGTAAATAACCAAACGACAAGTTGTATTCAACCGCTCTCCCATATTTCACCTCAGTTGGTATTAATCCTGTTCCCGCCGGATCTTCAATTGAACCATTGTGACTTTGTGGAATAATTACTCCTGATGTGAGTGATATGGCAAGTTTGTTTCTTAAATAAGTTGTTATCAATCCTCCGCCGTAGCCCTTATTATCATCCAGTAAATTTGGTTCTGCTTCATCGTGTGCCGAATTTATGTATGAATAGGCGCCGTAAGCAGCCATTCTGAAATGTTTATTTTGAGCATCAGCCGAAACAAAACGGTATTTAGCATAAAAAGAAACACCGTTAAATCTGTAGGCGTAAGGCACTCCTACAACATAATCTCCGGTATAATAAACCGTCTGCCCCCCGTTGTGTGTATGTGTTGCAAGGTTTGTCGGGAAATTTTTTCCATGATGATTCGAAATGTTTGGCGTTGCCATAATGGTTAACCTTGGTAACAATCCATACATGATCCTCAAGGCATCTACTCCTCTTATTGTGTTCCCTTCTTTGTAGGTTAGATTAAAGAGCCTTAAACCTATCGCGCCTTTGGGCACATTACTTGCAGGTTCATTGAATGGATAAAGTTCTTGCGCCAGCAAACTTTTTATTGAAAGGGTAAGAAGAATGACGTATGCAGTTCTCTTCATAATGTCACATAAAAAATTTCGCCTTTGGCTTTATCGCACGCCGGCGTTAAATCCTCTTTCCATTTCTTAAACTCTTTCTTCGGCATAAACTTCCTTCCAATAACTTTTAGCACGGCTTCGCCATTCAGAACTTTGGCTTCGGTTTTGATAAATTGAAACTGGTTTTCTCCAAAGGGGACACAAGTACTTGTATTAACATTATCAAAATTAAATCCAACTGAAAGATACCTCACAGAAAATCCGGCATCCAAAACAGCGTTAGCGATCTTCTTTAAATCAATTTTCGCACCCGGTTTAAAAGTGATTTTTCCTTCTGTATGTTCAAGGTTCATTTGTACATCCTGTACAAAACCCAATTTCCTTATACTCATTTCAACGCTCCGGCTGCATTGCGAACAGGTTAATCCATCCACACCAACCTGTACCCAAGTAATATCAGCCTTTCCCAAAAAAGACAAACAACATACAATGGTCAGAAATGTAAAGCGAACATTACGCAGTAACAGTAACCCTTCCATATCTCAAATATAGGAAAAATAGCGCTTTTTCACTAATGATAACTGTCATTTTTAAGCCTCTTTTAAGGTTCTATCCATGCAATAAAATATGTATATTTGCTTTGATTTTCGTTAGTGAAATACTTTTTTGTCATAATATGCATTTCGGCTGTTTTAACTCAAAACCTGAGTAAACTTGTAGTCCTTATTCGTTTTGAAATTCAGAAGGAATACATTGCAAAAAATCTTTGCGAAAAGAAAGAAGAAAAAGATAATTGTTGTCAGGGCAGCTGTCATTTAAAAAAGCAATTGGACGAAGATGAAAAGAAACAACCACCAATACCACAAAGTTTAAAAGACAAATATCAGGTTCAGTTATTTTTCAGTAAAACTTCGTTTGCGTTAAATAATTCATGTCAAACCGTTGCGCATTTTTTTAGCGAGCAATTATTTTTACCACAACCTTCACTTTGCTCAATTTTTCATCCACCCAGGGTTTAAATTCTTTTATTACTTCTTGAACTTCTAATGTATATTATACATTAGGTATTATAATGCGTATAATTTACTATCCGATTCATTTATCTGATTGTGTATGAATTTTCACGCACTTATTAGCTTGTGATTTCACAGAAGCTTAATTATTACACAAATAGAAATTAAATTATTTACTTATTAAAAAACTAGAAATGAAACTTTCAATAAAATTAGTTATAGCTGCTTTACTATTAACTTTCGCTTTCTCAAGCTGCAAGAAATACCCTGATGGACCATCAATGAGTCTGCGTTCAAAGGAACACCGCGCCGAAGGGGAGTATATGATCGAAAAATATACTTTAAACGGAGCCGACCAAACAGATCTCTTAAAAACAGCAGGTGGTCCTGACTACGCCTTTCATCTTGAAGAAGATGGAAGCTACCACGTTCACGGTAATTTAGAAGATGAGGGAAAATGGAAATTCAGCAGTGATAAGAAGAATTTACTTACAACTTCTAATACCGCTGGTTCTACTGAACAAACATTCCAAATTTTGATGCTTAAAAATAAGAGATGTGGTTAAAACACACTTTATCAAATGGTGACGTTCAGGAATTTCATTGGAAAGAAGAAGGAATGTAAAGATGAGCTCATTCTTTATAATACAAATTACTCTATTATTAATAATTTAAAAATAACAAATGAAGAAAATCAAATATTTTGCAGTAGTTACTGTTATATCTAGTCTGTTTTTTGCGTGCAAAAAAAAGGACGCTACCCCTGAACCAACTCCCGAACCAACTCCAACACCGACTTACGGCTCGTTAATGGTTCGCTTTGAAAACAAGGTTGGATCAAATGCTCTGGTACTAAACTGGAACAATTACACAAACAATACAGATACGTTTAACGTGACCACATTTAATTATTACATAAGTAATGTGAAGATCACTGCTACCGACAACTCTGTTTATACTGAAACAGAAAGTTATCACCTTATAAAGGCGGATAATTCAGGTTCCCTACAATTTACACTTCCAAATGTTCCTGCAAAATCATACTCCTCAATAACATTTATGATCGGAGTAGATAGCGCTAGAAATGTTTCTGGTGCGCAAACAGGTGAACTTGACCCAAACAATGGTCATTTTTGGAGTTGGAGCAGCGGTTACATTATGGCAAAGTTTGAAGGGACATCACCCCAGTCAACGGCTACAGGTAAAATGGTGGTCTTTCATATTGGCGGTTTTTCAGGAACAAACTCTACACTAAGAACTGTTACCTTGCCTTTTACAACCAATGCAAATGTTAGTACGTCAAAAACTCCGCAAGTGTTTTTAAAAGCCGACTTGGCGGAATGGTTTGCACCAAACACTGTTAGTTTTGCAACTTTAAACACCATTCACATGCCTGGTGCTAATGCTAAAAAAATTGCAGACAATTATGCTAACATGTTTTCTGTTACGCAAGTATTAAATTAAGTAAATGGGGAGCAGGTTTATACCTGCTCCCATTTTTTCTATGAGTAAAAGACCGATAATTATTATAGCATTAATATCTATATTAATGTTTTTTTTGGCCTGTAAGGTTGATCCTCCTTTACCAAAAAATTTGGAAGGACCTCCTGTATATAACATTTCATTTAATGTTCCTCAAGGATGGCCACAACCGGTTTACAATTATCAAACAAACATACTTACCGAAGAGGGATTTAGATTAGGAAGGAAGTTATTCTACGACACTCGCTTGTCTCGCGATAACACCATTTCGTGCGGGAGTTGTCATCAGGATTTTGCTGGTTTTGCTCATTCCGCTCATGCATTAAGTCACGGCATCGACGGATTATTTGGTACACGAAATGCTCCGGGATTATTTAATCTAAATTGGCATCCAGCCTTAATGTGGGATGGTGGAGTTAATCATATCGAGGTTCAACCATTAGCTCCAATAACAAATCCTGTTGAAATGGATGAAACAGTTAATCACGTGATCGCAAAACTAAATGCAGATATAGAATATAAGCAAATGTTTACAGATGCCTTTGGTGATAACATCATAAATTCTCAAAGGATCTTCAGAGCCATTGCACAGTTCCAAGGCATGTTAGTTTCCTCTAATTCAAAATATGATAAATATATTCGTGGTGAAGCGGGCGGAACACTATCGGCATCAGAACAGAGCGGATTAGCGCTTTTTAGCCAAAAGAAATGTTCATCTTGCCACGTACCACCATTGTTTACCGATTTTTCTTACAGAAATAATGGCATAAGCTATAATATTTCTCTTAATGATAGTGGCCGCGCGCATATTACAGGCCTTTCCTCTGATCGCAATAAATTCAAAGTTCCCTCATTAAGGAACATTACGGTCACAGGACCTTATATGCACGATGGAAGATTTGGCTCTTTATACCAATGTTTGAGTCACTATAACACCGGTATTAATCAAACACAAAATCTTGACACCCTTTTAAAAAACGGAATCCCAATGACTAATCAAGAAATGCAAGACATTATTGACTTTTTGGGAACACTCAGAGATTATGATTTCTTAAATGATCCTCGTTTCAAAGACCCAAACTAAGAAATACAAAAATGAGATTGACAACAGTTCACATCACTACAGTAATCCTTTTAATGTTCATGTTAAAAACCGTGAACGCGCAATCCGTTCACGATACCTTGGTTTGTGATAGACATTCCTGTTGTTGTACTAACGATCCAACTCCTGCTGGCGTAATGATAAGTCACGTTCATGAAAAACATGAGTGGATGGTTTCTTACAGGTTAATGAACATGTCAATGAACGGAATGTTCATCGGTACACAACCGGCAAGTCAAGACGATGTGTTTCCGAATTATTTAATGATCCCAAAAAAAATGCAGATGGACATGCATATGCTCATGCTCATGTATGGGATTACAAAAAAGTTAACCGTAATGGGAATGTTCAATTACAATACCTCTTCAATGAGTATGAAAATGTATGCTGCAACAAGTAATTACACAAGTATTGCAAGTTTTACAACCCCTTACGAAATGACGCATACCATGCAAACATCGGGTATCGGCGATATTAAACTCTACGCCCTATACAGTTTACTTAATACTCAAAAAAATCACATCCTAATTAGCTTAGGCGCAAGCATCCCAACAGGTCGCATAGATTTTAAAGGTTCGCCACATTCTATGATGTATCCAAATGCACGTTATCCTTACGCCATGCAATTAGGTTCCGGCACTTTCGATCTGCTACCTTGTGTAAATTATTTGTTTCAAAAAGAAAAATTAACTGCCAGCGTTCAACTTTCGTCTGTTATTAGAGCAAATTACAACACCGTTGGCTATCATTTAGGCAACGAAGCCACATTGAACGCTTGGTTTTCATATAAAGTGCTTCCTTTTCTAAGTTCCTCACTTCGCATTGAAAGCACTATTGCGGATAAAATTTCAGGTAATGATCCTACGCTTTATTATTACATGGAGCCATCAGCTAATCCAAATAATTATGGTGGTCAAAAAGTAAACTGTTTCATAGGCGCGGTATTTCAGGCCCGCAGGGTAAGTTTAAGAACATACAAATTAGGTGCAGAGTACGGAATCCCAGTGTATCAAAATCTTAACGGCGTTCAAATGCCAACAAAATCTTCATTCTTTATTTCAGTATCAAAACTATTTTAATTCCTTGTTTAATAAAAGCAAAAATAAAAAAGTTCGTATCACAATATTATTTCTGCTGTTTGTTACGGCAGGTTTAGTTTGGTATAGTTGTAAAAAAAACGAATACAAACATCTTGATTGCTCAAAGATCGATTCATCCTATAAAAATGTTATTAAACCAATCATTGATGCTAACTGTGTTTCTTCAAGCTGTCATCACGCCGGTTCAACATTCGGCGACTACACAACCTATACAGGCTTGCAAGCAGTTGCAAATAATGGTACGTTAAGCGATAGGGTCTTAATTAAAAAAAATATGCCGGAGGGTGGTTCGCTTTCTCTCAATGACAGAGATAAGATAAAGTGTTGGATCGATAACGGCGCGATAAATAATTAATAATAATTTAGTTTTAAGATGCACTTAGTTACTATAATTCAAAAACAAGCTCTTAACCAAAAACAGGGATTTTCTCTGAAAATTGCCTATATTTGTTAGACGTATAACCTTATATATGAAGTACCTTTTTATCATCTTAATTGTTTCAGGTATTCTTATGCAAAACATAAGTAAGGTTATTATTCTCATTAATTTCCACATTAACCGCGATTATATCGCAAAAAATTTATGCCTTCAAAAGGAAGTGGAGGACAATTGTTGTAAAGGAAGTTGTCATCTGAAAGAAAAATTGGATGACCAAGATAAAAAAGAGCAAACTCCTGCCTTGCCTGTTTTTAAGGACAAAAACGAAACGCAATTGTATTATCAAAAGCTTCTTTCTTTTAATGGAAATACGTTTAATTTAGAAAGCATTCTTGTAATTCCCTATAAAGAAACCAAAACAACTTCATTCTCGGTTTCTGTTTTTCATCCGCCTAAATGCTAAGTTTTTTTATTGGTCGATAAATTTTTGTAGCATTCAAGTCTTTTAGCTTGTATGTTGTGCAGTTATTCTAAGTCCAAATTGACAGCTTTAAAGTAGCTGTCAAAGTTTAGTATTATAAAACTTATCATTGTGTAATATGAGGTTAGTCTCATTCATTATTTTGTTTTTACCATTGGCATTTACGGCTCAATTGCCGGATACAAGCCGTTGCTTTAGTTCTTGTTGCTGTAAGAACGATCCTACCCCTGCGGGTGTAATGATCAGCCACGTTCATAATAAAAATGAGTGGATGGTTTCTTATAGGTATATGAACATGGGTATGAGTGGTATTGCTACTGGTACTCGGCACGAAGATAAAAACGACGTGTTTGTAAATTACCTTATGGCGCCAAACAAAATGCGAATGGATATGCACATGATCATGGCCATGTATGGCATTACAAATCGCTTTACGGTTATGACAATGTTCAGCTACAATGTAAACTCAATGGAAATGGATATGTTTGATATGAGCGGTCATGTTCATCCAGGAATGACAATGGGACACATGAACCACAACATGAAAACATCGGGCTTGGGAGATATTAAACTTCACTTACTTTATGGACTGGTAAAAAAACAAAATTACCAATTACTGTTAAGCGCAGGGATAAATATTCCTACCGGGAACATCCAAATAAAAGGCACGAGCAACGATGCCATGTATCCCGATAAGCGGTTACCCTATTCAATGCAAATGGGTTCTGGAACGATAGATGTTTTACCTTGTATAAACTACGTGTATCAAAAACAAAGGATCACCTTTAGTTTGCTAGGCTCAGGCACTGTGAGAACACAGTTTAATGATGTTGGATATAAATTAGGAAATGATGCAACGGTTAATACCTGGTTTGCGTATCAATGGCTCAATTTCTTGACAAGCTCAGTAAGACTTGAAGGAAATATTGCCGGCGCAATCAATGGTTACGACCCTACGCTTTATTATTACAACGAGCTTTCTGCTAACCCTCACAATTACGGAGGCCAAAGAGTGAATTGTTTTGTTGGTTCAGTTTTTCAATTCAGAAAACGATATTTAAAAAACAATCGTTTTGGGATTGAGTACGGAATTCCTTTATATCAATCGTTAAACGGCACACAAATGCAGTTGAAACAAACACTTTACGCATCGTGGGCATTAACTTTCTAAGAATTAAAATTAAGTATAATGAAAAATAGTAAACAAGCATTTCTTTTGATACTTATTATGGTGATGGGATTTGCTTCCTGCAAAAAGAAAAAAACCGAAGAGCCGCCACCTGATGGTTCAACAAATGCCCCAATGGGTACTTTTATGTTTCATCTTCATACCTATATCGATAATAATGAAGTGGATGCTTATAATATCGTTTACACAACTGATTTGGGGAGAAAAATATCACTAAGCATGGCGCAGTTGTATGTAACCAATATTCAATTGGTAAAACTGGATGGCTCAACGGTAGATTTCTCAGGCAAAAAAATACTTAAAGTTCTTGAAACCGAAACTTATCTTGTTGGCGATGCCCCGGTAGGAAACTATAAATCCATTCGCTTTAAAGTTGGATTGGATGCTGCAACGAATACGCTTAGTCCAACGTTTCCGGCAGATTCCGCAATATTAAACAAGCCTTCAATGTGGTTCAGCGGAACCGCGCAGCCCGATGGTTATGTGTTTATGAACGTACAGGGCAAAATAGACACAACGGCAGATGCCTCCGGCACAATAGCGCAAATGCAGCCTTTTGTTTACAAAATAGGAACTAACGCTAATTACAAACAGGTAAACATGCCCGATAAAAATTACACCATAGTTGAGGGACAAGTTCAGTTCGGTCACATACTAATTGACTATAACAGAATGTTCGGAGGCGTTAAACTCTATCAGTCCTCAAATTTATCGGTAACAACAACAACTGATAATGCGTTGCCCATTGCAACAACAATTGTAAACAATTTACCATCTATGTTCATTTATGAGCAATGATTAAAAGGGGATTCATATTTTTTTCTTTCGCTTTGGTTATCTCTTCATGCAAACATGATAAGGGACCAAATACAGAGCCGGAATTGATATGTAATCCTCCGGCAACAGTTTCATTTAACAATGATCTGAAACCAATTTTCAATCAGTATTGTAACACATCGGGCTGTCATTCAGGTAGCTCACCAGCCGGTAATCTTGATCTTACTCCGGCTGTGGCTTACACACAACTGATGAAACCTTCAAAAGGGTATGTTGATACAATAAATCCGCAATACAGTGTGTTGTATGCCGACATGAACTCTTCCTCAGATCCAATGCCCCCGACAGGCAAATTGGATAAATGCAAACTGGAACTCGTCATGAAATGGATACAACAAAAAGCAAAAAACAATTAATAATATTAACACTTAAAAAAACAATTATGAAAACAAAAAAACATTTACAACTAATTTTAATTGCTCTGGTGCTCTTTGCAGCCCAATCAGGTTTCGCACATTGGACAACCAAAGGTCCTTATGGCGGAAAGGTAAAATGCATGATCGTTGCCGACACCATGGTTTATGTGGGCACATTTGATGGCGGTGTTTATCGCAGCACCAATAGTTTTGTGACCTCATGGAAGTACGCTAATTATACAGGTTTAGCAAACCCGGTAACAAATGCTTTAGCCTGGATCGGAACTAAAGTTATTGCCGGAACACCTAGTGGTATTTTCAGAACAAAAGATATTGGCACAACGTGGGCAGCACAAAATAGCGGCTTAACCAATACAAATGTTCAGGCATTAATTAAATTAAATCAATACATTTTTGCAGGTACTGCCGGCGGTGCATTTATCAGTTCCGACTCTGCTGGAACATGGTCACCCGTAAATACAGGTTTAACCAACTCTAATGTAACAGCTTTTGCGGTTGATGGCGGAACAATTTATGCAGGAACAAATGGCGGTGGTGTATTTGTAAGTACAAATAATGGTACTTCATGGTCGGCTGTAAATACAGGTCTTACCAATCAAACAATAACCACACTTGTTGTTTCAGGTGCAAATATTTTTGCAGGAACCAACACAGGGATTTTTGTTAGCCCAACATCAGCCATAAGCTGGACTTCCGTAAATACAGGATTAAGTAACACTGTAATAAATAACCTTTTTGCTTCTGCAGGTAAAGTTTATGCAGCAACAAATGCAGGTGTATTTTCAAGCCCCGACGTTAGCCCAACATGGAGTGCAGGTAACACCGGTTATACAGATTCAACAAATGCTGTTCTGGTTTTCAATAGCAAAATGTATTTAGGTACTCAAAGCGATGGTCTGTACAAAAGCACATCTGTTGTAACGCCAAGTTGGACAAAATTAAACACAGGTTTTAATAACCTTATTGCTAATGTAATTTATAACGATAATCAATTGGTTATTGCAGCTACAAATAAAGGTTTCTTTGTAAGCCGTGATCTAGCGGCAACTTATGTAGCTTCAAACAATGGCTTAACAGATAGTTTGCATGTTACTTGTCTTACTTTTGCTGGCACTAAGTTGTTTGTGGGAACAATGAACGGAGGTGTTTTTATGAGCGCCGACACCGGTAAAACATGGGCAACCGCCAATACAGGTTTAACAACCATGAACATCAAAAAAATAATTGCCTCTAACAATAATATTATAGCAGCCGGAGTTAACGGAAGTGTATTCAGTACTCTTATCAGTAGTATTAACTGGTCATTAACAACGGGTTTACCGGGTAGCTTAAATGTAACTTCATTAGCAACAGATGGCACAAATATATTTTTAGGTGCTACAAGTAACGGGGTGTATCTAAGTACAAATGCTACTTCATGGTCGGCGGTCAATACCGGCTTAACAAATTTGAATGTGACTTCACTTGCCATAAGAAACACAAATGTTTATGCTGGTACTAATGGCGGGGGAGTTTTTAAAAGTCCTACATCAAGTCCTACATGGACAGCTTCAAATACAGGTTTGCCAACCATGAACATTATATCTTTGTGCGCCGCCAATCAATGGATAGTTGCAGGGTACACGGGAGGAGTGCATTCAAGTTATGATAATGGCGCTTCATGGCAACAACCAAATGTTTTGCTTTACATTCCTTCTTATGCTGATGTAAAAGATATTTCGTTCAGTGGAGCAAGCACACGTGTGTTTGTTGGAACGCCTCATAATTCGTTATACTCAAATGCAATAACCGAATTAGCAGGGGTTGGTATTAAAGAATACAACAATGTTGATGGGAAAATACTTTTAAGTCCTAACCCTAACAACGGTAATTTCAATCTAGATTTAAAAGATGTGAAAGCTGAAGTTAAAGACCTTGTTATCTATGATAACACTGGCAAGCAAGTTCAGAAAATGAACATTAACGGTCAGAAAGAAATAAATATTTCAGGTAATTACCCTGCAGGTATTTATTTTGTTCAGGTCAACACTAATAAAGGTACGGTTACTCAAAAAATGATTATTCAATAGAAGCAAATTGCAGTAAATAAAAAACCGCCGGAATCATTTCCGGCGGTTTATTGTCGTTTTATGAAAATATTACTCTTTGTACATCTCAGTGGGCTAAGGCGAAGGGATTAGACCTTTTTTAATTTAACAAATTTCCAAATATTACAGCTTTTTCTGAATGTGGGTTTTACACTACCAAATTCAATTTTGCATACTTCAACAGTAATTTCTTCTCACCCGCATCGCTAAATGCAATAGTAGCTTTTGTTTCGGGCCAGCTGCCCTCTATAGCGGTAATTTGTCCTTTGCCAAATTTTTCGTGTAATACTGTATCGCCAGGCTTTAACGATTGATTGGCACCGGTGTCAACGGGTTTTGAGGTAGAGACCTGCCGCGAGGCCAAAGACACTAATTTTTTAGCCGGCTGAAAATTTATTTTGGTAGTCGGAGCAGTTTTTGCTTTTATGATCGGTTTTTTAGGATTTAAACGGTAGTTATCTTCATCAGAGTACTGACTCCTGAATTTTCCGAAAATATCATCACCAAATGTTTTTTCTTCGGGTTCCTCACCGGCTTCAAATTCTAAATATTTATCTTCTATCTCTTCAATAAAACGGCTGGGCTCGCAATACAACACATTACCATAGCGGAAGCGGGTAGTGGCAAAACTTAATACCAAGCGCTTTTCCGATCGTGTAATGGCCACGTAAAACAAACGGCGTTCTTCTTCCAGATCGCTGCGACTGTTCAATGATAGTTGCGATGGAAATAAATTTTCTTCCAATCCCACCACGTATACATACGGAAACTCCAAACCTTTAGCTGCATGTATGGTCATTAACGAAACCTTATCGGTATTACCATCTTCATCGGCGTCATCGGTACCAGTCATTAAGGTAATTTCCTGCATGAACTCGTCGA